>JAYGEH010000098.1:0-12601 GCA_046582475.1 Rhodospirillales bacterium | reverse complement strand
GGTGTTTGAAGCCGAGGGCGATGGGCTGATCGCGCTGATCAACGAAACGAAATCCATTGCCGCGCTGAAAGGCTACATGGCCGTCATTGTCGAGCAATTGCTCAGCCGCAAGGGGGACGCCGAATTCCGCGTATCCTACCTCGCCGAGTTGGATGCGGCCTTGCCCGACGATTTGGACGGACGCGGCGATGTCCAGGAAACCATGAAGAAATTAATCGCGGTAATGACCCTCAGCTTGCGCAAAATCGAAACCCACCGGATCAAAAAGGCCGAAGAGGCACGGCGCGCGTCACTTGCGGCTGGCGCCGAACCCCGTGCCAGTGCCGAGCACCTCACCGAGACCGGCGAAGACGCGGCCATGCTGATGGACGGAGCGGGTGCCGCCGATGAAGCCGCCGAGGACGAAGAGGCGGCGGGAACCGAGCTTGCGGTAACCGAAAAAATCTTCACCGAAGTTGTCGCCGCCGAATACAAAATCCGGTTCAAGGCGCTGCAAATGGGCATCAACCAGAAATCCGGGGCCAAGACCAAGCTGCCGTTCATGCTGTCGGCGGACTTTGCGAATAAATTCGATCAAGTGTTGTGCCAATATCTGATTCCTGAATTGACCCGGCGCTGCCAAGAAATTGTGACCCGCGGGGCGAAGCGGGCCGCCGCCAAGCAAAAATCCTATCTCCAGCAATTTACCGGCTTTGAAGGCGGGCGCGGCGAGATATGGGAGCATTGGCGCCAGACCTGGACCGACATGACCGCCAAACAAAAACTGCCGACCCGCCCGACCGGCAAAGGCGGGACCAAGAAAAAGAAAGGCCTGTTCGGCATGCCGCTGAAAAAAACCGGCCGCCGAGGCAGATGCGGCGAAGGCCGAGACCGCCCGCTGGAAGGTCCGGATCGCCCAATTGGAAAAGACCAACGGCCATGTGGATGCGGTTTGGGATACCCTTTGCGGGGATTCCGACCGTTACCTGCCGCCGGTCCGCGATACCGACGCCAAGCTTTTGATGGACCTCTTCGGACGCAGCACCAAGAGCATCATGAAACAGGTTCACGCCATCAACCAGATCGTGAGCCAAGGCGGGGAACCGGCCCGTGCCTTCGAGGTTTTGCAAACCGGCAAGGATATCGAGATTTGCCTGCTGGCCGCCTGTTTCCAGAACCCCGAGCTCTATCTCGGGCGCAAACAGACCCTCAAGCAATTGTTGGGCGGCTTTAAGGGCAGCCATTTTCCGCTCATTCTCCGCTACCTGCCCCAGCATATTCGCGCATAAGACTTTCCCAAGACCTATCGTCTGGTTATCGCCATGTCCCACCTGGCGCTGGACCGGGCACCGGGCCGACGAAGACGGCGTCCTCTTTTCCATGACCGACGGGCCGTTGCTGCGCTTCGCACATTATTATAAGTTCGAAGGCGGGTAGCCGACCTCGGCGGTCGAGCTTAAAACTTGAGCGGCATGGCGCGTACCACGTGTGGCAGGGCGCGCACCTTGGCCGCCAGTTCCTCGCTCACCGGGCCGTCGGTTTCGATCAAGGCGATGGCGTCGCCGCCTTTGTTGCCGCGGCCCAGATTGAAGGTGGCGATATTGATGCCGGCCTCGCCCAAGACGGTGCCGAGAGCGCCGATGAAGCCGGGTTTATCCTCGTTGGTGATATAGAGCATGTTGGGGCCGAGTTCGGCGTCGATAGCAATATCCTTGATCTCGATCAGCCTTGGCTTATCGCCGTGCGCCAGGGTGCCGGCCACCGAGCGGGTCTGGTTTTCGGTAGTCACCGTCAACCGCACCATGGTCTGAAACTCATCCAGGGTCTCACGGGTGCTCTCGGTAATCTCGATATTGCGCTCCTTGGCGATGGTCGGTGCGCTGACCATATTGACGGATTCCAAAAGCGGCGACAGCAGCCCTTTCAAGACAATCGCGGTCAACGGTTTGGTGTTCAGCTCCGATGCCTGGCCGCAATATTCTACCTGGACTTTTTTGAGGGCGCTGGTCGTGACCTGGCCGGCGAAGCTGCCCAATTGTTCCGCCAATTTCATGTATGGCTTCAGCTTCGGAGCGTCCTCGGCGCTGACCGAGGGCATGTTGAGGGCGTTGGTCACGGTGCCGGTCAATAAATAGTCGGACATCTGCTCGGCCACCTGAATGGCCACATTGACTTGGGCCTCGTTGGTGGAGGCGCCCAGATGCGGCGTCACCACCACCCTTTCGTCACCGAACAGAACGTTTTCCCTGGCCGGCTCTTCGGCAAAAACATCCATGCCGGCGCCGGCCACCTTGCCCGCATCCAGGGCCGCCTTCAAATCCGCCTCGACGATCAGACCGCCCCGGGCGCAATTGATGATGCGGACGCCGTCTTTCATCTTTTTGATGGCCGCCGCGTCGATGATGTTGCGGGTGGCGTCGGTCAGCGGCGTATGCAGGGAAATGAAATCGGCGCGCTGGAACAACTCATCCAAGTCCACCTTGTCGACGCCGATAGCGGCAGCCCGTTCCGGCGACAGGAACGGATCGTACGCGGCCACCTTCATCTTGAGCCCCTTCGCCCGGTCGGCGACGATGGAGCCGATATTGCCGCAGCCGATGATGCCGAGGGTCTTGCCGTAAAGCTCAACCCCCATGAAGCGGGATTTTTCCCATTTGCCGGCATGGGTCGAGGCGTTGGCCGCCGGGATATCCCGGGCCAGGGCAAAGAGCATGGCGATGGCATGTTCGGCGGTGGTGATGGAATTGCCGAACGGCGTGTTCATGACCACGATGCCGCGCGCGCTGGCCGCCGGAATATCGATATTATCGACGCCGATACCGGCGCGGCCGATGACCTTCAGATTGTCGGCGGCGGCGATGATGGCCTCCGTGGCCTTGGTCGCCGAGCGCAACGCAAGTCCTTCATATCCGCCGATTTTGGCGGCCAGTTGGTCGGGGCTCATACCGGGAATCACATCCACTTCGATACCCCGGTCGGCGAATATCTCGGCCGCGCGGGGCGACATAGCGTCTGCGATCAGCACCATTGGCATTGCAATTCTCCTAAGTCTCTCAACGCCAGTTCAGGCGGCGAATTCGGTTTCGGTCATGGCCAGCGCCCAGTCGATCCAACGGCCGAGCGCTTCCAGGTCGGTGGTCTCGATGGTGGCCCCGGCCCAGATGCGGAGGCCCGGCGGCGCATCCCGGTAGGCGTCGATGTCGTAGGCGATGCCTTCTGCGTCCAGCAACGACGCGATGCGCCTGGCGGCGGCGTCCTGACCGTCTGCCGGCAATCCGGTAAACCAGGGCGCCACGATTTTGATGCACACCGACGTCGAGGAGCGGGTTTCGGGGACCTCGGCCAGGAAATCCACGGCGGGTGAATTTTCCACCCAGCGGGCGAGCGCCGCCAGATTGCCTTCGGCGCGGGCGATCAGGCTTTTCAGGCCGCCGATGCTTTCCGCCCAATTGAGCCCATCCAGCGCATCCTCGACGCACAGCATGGAGGGCGTGTTGATGGTCGATCCCGTGAAGATGCTTTCGTTGAGCTTGCCGCCGGACGTCATGCGGAACAGCTTCGGCATGGGCCAGGCAGGCGTGTGGGTTTCCAGCCGCTCGACGGCGCGCGGGCTCAAGATTATGACCCCGTGCTGGGCCTCGCCGCCCATCACCTTTTGCCAGGAATAGGTGGCCACATCGAGCTTGCTCCAGGGCAGGTCCATGGCGAACACCGCCGAGGTGGCATCGCAAATGGTCAGGCCGTCCCGGTCCCCGTCGATCCAATCGCCGTTCGGCACGCGCACCCCGGACGTGGTGCCGTTCCAGGTGAAGATCACGTCACGGGTAAAATCCACCGCGTCCAGATCTGGCAACTGGCCGTAATCGGCTTCTAGTACGCGCACATCGTCCAATTGCAATTGCTTGGTAATGTCCGCGACCCAGCCCGCGCCGAAGCTTTCCCAGGCGAGCACGTCGACGCCGCGTGCGCCCAGCAGCGACCAGAGCGCCATTTCGACGGCGCCGGTATCGGACGCGGCGACGATGCCGATGCGGTAATCGTCGGGGAGCCCAAGAAGCGCCCGCGACTTGTCGAGGACCGCCTGCAATCGGGACTTGCCCAGGGCTGAGCGGTGCGAGCGGCCGAGAACCGCATTTTCCAAAACCGTAGGCGACCAACCGGGACGCTTGGCGCAGGGACCTGAGGAAAAATTTGGATTTGCCGGACGCATGTCCGGCATTCGGGGTGTGTTCATGGATATCTCCCATCCTTGCAGATGGGTCGCGATCCGTTGGGGGACCGTGGCCCGCCGATGGTTCTATAGAGATGAAGGCGGGCGGTCAATTACCATTTGCGCATTGGTGCTGTGCGAAATCCGGTTAGCCGGGCCCGATGCCCTAAGCGCTATGGGCGAGCGCCTCTTTCGGCGCCGCGGTGTGCCGGTGACGATGGACGTTGAACATCCCGGTCAGTGCGGGACGGCAGACGCCGCAGGTGGCGCCGGCGCCGGTGGCGTTGCTAAGAGCTGCGACCGACATGGGATTGGCGCTCTCCAAGGTCGCTTCGACGGTGCCGCGCCGGACGCAGAGGCCGGCGCCGACAACCGGTCCCAGATCGGCGCCGGTCGTCTCGGCCGGGGTGCCGGTCAGCAGCGCCATGCGGTCGATGGCGCCCAGCTCACCATGGGCAAACAGGCCGGCCGGCCATTGCCGGCTGGGCAGCTTCCAATCGGGAGCCGCGAAAATAATTCTTGTATCTGTAGTGGCTACAGGTTGTAGCATCTGGCAATTGCGGCGCCGGCAGACGCGCCTGCCGGCGCGGATATTGCTACGGGACCCCCCCCCATGGATACGCCAGTACAATCGATCGATTTCAAAATTGAACCGTCGTCGGACATCACCTGCCCCGAATGCGGCCATACCGAGACCGCAACCATGCCCACCGATTCCTGCCAGTGGTTTTATGACTGCGAGGGCTGCGGCGCGCTATTGAAGCCGTTGCCCGGCGATTGCTGCGTCTATTGTTCCTACGGCACGGTACCCTGCCCGTCCATCCAGGAAGCGCGGGCATCGGGCGGTGAAGACGCAAGCTGTTGCGGCTGACGGGCCGATCTTAATTTCGCCTGGCGAATTTTTGTTTTCACATTGTCGTTACGCCGCGCCGTGATCTCTTGAACCTGTAGCTGCTACAGGAATTATATATCGGCCCTGTCGGACGCATTTCAGACTGGAGGGAATATATGAACGCCAACACCCGGGAAGCCGCCCAGGACACCGATAGCCATACCGTCGTTCAAGGCACCCACCAGCCCGATAATCCGGCGGAAATGCAAATCCTGTCCTTGGAAATATTCCGCCAACTGGCCCTAGGGCAACCGGCCTTGGGTGCGGCTCTCGGTCTTTCGGAAGCGGTTATCGGTGAACGGTTGCAAAGCTATGCGCCCTCGGTGATCGATTTCGACGCGGCAGGCGCCATCACCGGCTTTTCCGGTCTGACCACCCGCGAGACCCGCCACCGGTTCGAAATCGATGGCCGAACCCTTTACGCCTGGTGCGCCTTCGACACCATGTTTTTACCCGAAATTCTCGGCCGGGCGGCGGCGGTCCGCTCAACCTGCCCGGCCACCGATAGGTTGATCAGCCTGACCATCGATGCGGACGGCGTCCGCGGCGCCAGTCCCGAAACCGCCGTCATCTCGATGATCAATCCAAGCGCCGAAGAGGCGCGCGCTGATACCCGCGGCGCCTTTTGCGGCTATGTTAATTATTTCGCTTCCGCGAGCGCTTACGATAGCTGGGCGAAGGACCACCCGGGCGCCACGTTCCTGACCTTGGAAGACGCCCACGCAAAGGGGCGGGAACGCAACGCAAACCGCTACAAAGACGTGCCGGGTCTACTGCGGAGAACCAGCGCGGCAAATTGAGGCACATATTGTTTTTACCGGTCAGACTTCGGCGGAGATCATCGGGCATTCCAATGCGATAGGCAGATGAACGAAAAACCCAAGGGCCCAAATGTATTGCTCATTCTTGCTCCGATCGCCTGTTGCGGCATTCCCTTGTTATTCGTCTCGGGCTTGGCCAGCGGAATCGGTGCGTGGCTATTGGATTATGGCGCTGAGATTTCCGCTGGTTTTGTGATTTTGGCGGTCGCCGGTGTGTACATTTGGCGGCAGCGAAATCTTGCCAAATAACCGATTTCATTAGACGGGCTGGGTGATGGTTGGTGCTTAGATATTTGCATTTACGGCTGGCGCGGTTGCTTCGGTCAATCCTTGCGGGTTTGCCCTGCTGCCGGCGTATTTCGCGCGGCGCCTGGGCGTCGATGCCGGAAGCGCGATGACCAGGGCGCCAAATTCCGGGCTCGCCTTGGCCGCCGGCGCGGCGGCCACGGCGGGGTTCGTTCTCATATTCGGCCTCACCGGCGGCATCCTTGCCCTCGGCGCATTTTGGCTCGGCGACGTTCTGCCCTGGGCCGGGTTTGCAATCGGGTTTGCGCTCGCGGTCACCGGATTATTCGTTTTGACCGGCCGCCATATCGGTATTCGGCTGCCGGCGGGTTGGCCGGGGGCATCCAATAGCGCTCTAGGCGGCGACTTCCTGTTTGGTTTGGGATACGGCACCGCTTCGCTTTCCTGCACCTTGCCGATATTTCTATCGGTCACCGGTGTGGCGGCAACCGGCGGCGTGCTGCAAAGCGTCCTCGGCTACGTTGCCTTTGGCTTAGGGATGGGGACAATCTTCACCGCGATCGCGCCGGCCGCTGCTCTCAGCCAAGACGGCTTGGCCGCATCGTTCAAACGATTTTTACCCCACGCCCAAAAGTTCAGTGGCGCCGTCCTGCTGCTGGTTGGCCTCTATTTCATTTACTATTGGGGCGCCATCGTCTTGGGGCCGGAAATTCCAGTCACATCCGGCATCGTGGGATTTGCCGAGCAGCTATCGAGTGTCCTTAGGAAATGGCTGATCGGCGACGCCGGGCAAACGATACGCTTTGCGCTGCTTGGGTTGTTCGCCGTTTCGATCGCCTGGTTGGCGTGGCGGCGGCAATCGAATTTGAAAGGAAACGCAGGATGAGCCGAAATTTACTCGCGTCGGCGATTGGCGTTGCGGCGATTGCCATTGCCGCATTCATTTTTAACCCGTCGCCAAGCAATGAGGCGGCGGCAGGCCCCAAGCTGACCGGCCAGATGCAAAATTTCGTGTTGACGGAAAGGCTGCGGGAGCGGCCCGATTTATATTGGTCGGATGGCGATGGCAACAAGGTCAGGCTTGCGGATTTTGCTGGAAAAGTCGTTTTGTTCAATTACTGGGCGTCCTGGTGCGCGCCGTGCCAGCGGGAACTGCCGGGCATGGATCGTATCCAGGCCAAGATGGCCGGTGAAAATTTTACGGTCGTTGCGCTGAACATCGATCGCGGTGGCAAGCCGGTCGCTTTGCGCAATGCCAAACGATTGGCGCTCAAACATCTCAGCTTGAATCTCGATCCCGAACAGCGGACCACGCGCACAATCGGGTTGCGCGCCATGCCGACGACTTATCTGTTCGATCGCCAGGGGCGCCTGTTGGGTTTGATGGAAGGCGGCGCTGAGTGGGATACGCCGGAAGCCATTGCATTGATCAATTATTTTATCGACCACCCAAACCACGCGGAAAGTCTGAAGCCCGCCCGGAGTTAGAGCAGGCCCGAGGCGAATCTCAATTCCCATCCCACCGAGGAGACCAAATATGGATATTGCCGAGCCAATAGAGAAATCAATCTCCGTATTCGAGGTGCGCCCCGGCGTGACGTTTCCGGATTTAACGGTCGTACGCACCCCGGTGGCGCGCGCCGCCCTTGCCGACATCATCAAAGCCTTCGGCATCGAAAAATGTTTCGCAAATTATGACGCAGACCAGGACCGGGTCCGCAATTCGGTTCTCAGATCCTTGGCCGAGCGCGGCCGGGCGCCGGAAATCGGCGAACTGGCCGAAGACCTCGAATTGCCGTCGGACACCGTTGCCGACCATTTGTCGGCGCTCCGAAAAAAAGACCTGGTCGTTTTTGATACGGCCCAGGGCCGCCTCGTCGGCGCCTATCCGCTGACCGAGCGCCAAACCGAGCACCGCATCGAAATTGGCGGCCAGCAGATCCATGCCATGTGCGCCATCGATGCCCTCGGCACCGGAGCCATGTTCCGCCAAGACATCCGCATTACATCATCTTGCCGGGCCTCGGGCGCGCCAATCACCATCGAGACGGCCGATGCCGGAACCCGGATCAAATCGGCAGATCCCGATAGCGCCATCGTCTGGTCGGGCATCCAGGTATCGGATGGCGTCGCCGCCGACAGCCTGTGCACGGTGCTGGCGTTTTTCAGCTCCGCCCAAATATTCGAAGAATGGCGGGCCGGCGAGCATCCCCATACGCCCGGGTACCGGTTGAGCCTGGCCGAGGGCATCGAAGTCGGCGGCGCCATCTTCAAACCGTTCCTGGCGGGCATCGGGCCCGGTGCTTAACCTTCCGCCGCCGGCGCTTTGCCGCGCCGGTCTTCGCCCTGGTGATCTTTATCCCGGCGCCGGCGGTCGGGGCCGAAAAACTCGGTCGCGCGGATAAAATCCCGGTTCGATTTCACGATCGCCGATATCCGCTGATAAAGCCGCTGGCCCGACACCGGTTTGGTTAAATATTCGGTCATGCCGGCATCGCGGGCCTCAAAAACCCGTTCGGCCTCGCCAAAAGCGGTCACCATGATAACCGGGACATAGGGACTTTTGCTCTCCGGATCGTTGCGAATTCTACTGAGCAGTCCAATGCCGTCGAAATCCGGTGACCAGTCCACAAGCACCACGTCGGGCAGCTGCAAATTAAATTCCTCAAACCCGGCTTCGGGGTTCGAGGCGTCATAGACATTGGTGATACCCAATTCGCGCAGGATGCCCCGCAGCATGGAGCTTCGATGCGGGTGATTTTCAACAATCAGAACCGAAACTTGGGTGAGATTATAATTATCCATCGTTCGCTAAGCCCGGCGGCTTTCCTCAATTTCTTCGCGGCCGACTTTAAACCTATGAACGGCGCATCGGATCAAACAGTTATGGCGAATCGTCTCTCGCCGGTTGTCAGTATGTCGGATTTGTATTCCTGCTATCAAGTACATTTCGCCCTGTCAAAATATGTAACTCCTAGTTCTGGTACGTACATCCCATAGTCCTTCCCATGGCCTTCTTCAGGCCACCGGCCAGCGCGCCCGGCGCCGCCTGATGGAAGAAGATTCCGAAGCCACCGTGGCGGCCTGGCAGGCGGTGCGCGACGGTGGCCAGGACATCCACGGCGAGGGCGTCATGTGGCGGCGCGCCTGGAAGCGCTGGCCGAACCGGGCGGCATCTGCACATCGGGCTGTGTGCACGAGCAGGCGCACAACCGGGTCGATGCCGGTTACCGGGATTTGGGCGAACACACGTTCAAGAATGTGCGCCATCGATCGCAACCCCTGGCCGCTGCCGGCCGCTGACACGCTCCTCAAGCACGGTTCACAATCCGTTCACAACTCGTTTAAACCGGTGACACATTGCGGGATTATAAATTCCGTCCATGGGGTCAAACACCGCATTTACCGGCTCGATGAGCAACACCTACGCCAAGGACGCCGCCAGCCCCGGTGATGCAAACGCCCTGGCCTTGATCCAGATGCTGCGCAAGAATGCCCACACCGCGTTGCTGGCAAACTGCATCTTGGGCGCCGCCGTCACCTATGTCATGCGCGGCGCCGTCGAGGTCCCGGTGCTGACCGCCTGGCTGGCGATCCTCTTGGGCCTCAACGGCGCCCGCTTTTTGCACATTACGGCGAGCCGGATATCGGGCGATGCATTCGATGCGGGCGAGCCATGGGCGCGGCTGTTCACCTTCGGCGCCGGCCTGACCGGAGCCGTTTGGGGCATCGGCGCGGTCATCATGTTTCCCCCCGAAGCCATGCAGTTGCAGGTCTTCCTGGCGTTTGTTCTGGGCGGATTGGCCGCCGGCGCGGTGGTCTCGGCGGCGTCCTGGCTGCCCGCCTATTTCGCCTTCGCGGTGCCCATGCTGGCGCCCCTGATTTTCCGCTTTTTGATCGAGCCCGGCGAGTTGCCCCTGGTCATGGGCGCCATGCTGATCCTGTTCGTGGTCTTTCTGGGCTCTTTGGCGCGCACCTTCAACGCCTCTCTGAAACAAACCCTCAGCTTGTGCGTTGAGCGTCCAGGCTGTTGGACCAGCGCGATTTCAATGAAATGTTTTTCGCCAAGACCTTTCACAACAGCCCGGTATTGATGACCCTGTCGAACCCCGAGGACGGCAGCCATTACGACGTCAACCGGGCCTGGTCGGCCTTGACCGGCTACAGCCACGAAGACGCCATGAAAAAGTCGTCGCTCGCCTTGGGCCTTTGGGCACGGCCCGAAGACCGCGCCCGCTTTATCGAAACCTTGCAGCGCGTCGGCGCGGTTTCCGGCATGGAGACCCGGTTCCGCACCCGCAGTGGCGAGGAGCGGGACATGCTGGTGGCCGGCGAATTTATCCACGACGGCAAGGACGACAAGATGCTGTTCATCGGCCAGGACATTACCCGGTTGAAAGAGGTCGAGCGCCTGAAATCGGAATTCGTATCGGTTGTCAGCCACGAGCTGCGCACGCCGCTGACCTCGATCAAGGGCTCGCTGGGCCTCGTTCTCAAAGAATCCGGCGGCGAACTGTCCGAACAATCGCGCCATCTTCTGCAACTTGCGGAACGCAACACGGACCGCCTGGCCAGCTTGGTGAACGACATTCTTGATTTCGAAATGCTGCGCTCCGGCGCCGTGCAATTTCAGGCCAAGCCGTTCGATCTTGCGGCGCTGGCCGCCAAAACGGTCGCCGAATGCCAGGGCTTGGCCGCCGCGAGCGGCGTAAAATTCCGCATCGCCGGGGCGGGGCGGCCGGTCACCGTGCTCCGCGATGCGGCGCGCATTGGCCAGGTCATCGCCAACATTCTCTCGAACGCGGCAAAATTCTCCGGCCCCGGGGACGCCGTGGAGATTTCGGTATTTGAAAAGACTGGCCGCGGCCGCGTCGAGATCGCCGATCGCGGCCCGGGCATCGAGCCCGGCCAACGCGAAACCATATTCGAGCGCTTCACGCAAGCAGATCAATCGGACACGCGGGCCAAAATGGGCACCGGCCTCGGCCTCGGTATTGCCAAATTGATCATCGACCAGAATGGCGGAAGCATCGATTTCCGCGCCAACCAGGGCGGCGGCAGCATTTTCTTTTTTGAGCTCCCGATCAGCATCTAGAAAATTTAAATCCCGGCGGCCCGATTGTAGTCTTGGGACAAAGCTGATAGGCAAAAGGCACGGTCCTTGGGGCATGCGCATGCCCGATTTCCGGCAACATCACTTGGGGAGCAAACAATGAAACTGCTGTATTTCGATGACTTCAAACTGGGCGTTTTGAACGGCGATACGGTGGTCGACGTATCGGATCTGGTCGCCGACGTCCCGCATACGGGCCCGGAAAATCTGATCTCCGGCCTGATCGAACGGTTCGACGATTACCGGGCCAGGCTGGAAGACGCCGCCGCCAACTGGGCCGGCGTTCCGGTTTCGGGCGTGCGCATCCGCCCGCCCCTGCCGAAACCCTATAATATCGATTGCATGGCGGTGAACTATATGGAGAGCGGCACCCGCGACGAGCCGGCGCCGATCAACGCCTTCCACAAATCGTCAAATTCCATTATCGGCGATGGCGATACCATGGTGCTGCAGGATATCCCGGCCACCATCTTCGAGGGCGAGGCGGAACTGGGGCTGATCATCTCCAAGCGGGCGCAAAATGTCAGCCAGGCCGATGCCATGGACTATGTCTTCGGCTACACAAATTTCATCGACGGCTCGGCCCGCGGCCTCGGCCCCGGCGGCAACGTCTTTTTCATGATGAAGTCGCGCGAAACCTATTCGCCCATCGGCCCCTACATCGTCACCAAGGACGAGATTGACGATCCGCAAAAGCTGGATATTAAGCTGTGGGTCAATGGCGAATTGAAGCAGGATTTCAATACCGACGACATGGCCCACAAAATTCCGCGCCTGATCGAATGGGTCAGCGCCACCCACACCCTGGAAGCCGGCGATATCATCGCCAGCGGCACCAACCACCGGGGACTGTCCTCGTTCATGGACGGCGACAAAGTGGAGTTGGAGGTGCAAGGCATGGGCCGCCTGACCATCAATATCAGGGACGACTTGAAACGCACCTGGGCGCGGACCACCCGCCTGCAGCACGCCGAATCCGGCGCCGAGGGACCGGTTACACCGCAATTGACCGGCAAATACGCTCCCGATTAACCGGGGCCGGATATGCGGAAAACCAAGGCGAGCGGCCGGCCCGCTCGCCTGGTCTTTTGCGCCGGCCATGGCGGTGCCCAAAATGGGTTCGTTTCGTAATCATGGGTATCGTCACTTGATTCTGACAATTATATTGTCATTAAATTATTATTAGACAATTAAATTGCCAAATTAATTTATGAGAATTCTACCCCCGGAACGGATGCACCGGATGGCCGGTAACATCGGTTTCCACCATCAACAGGCCGCCATTGTCGGGCTCGGCGGCCAAGGTGGCTTCGTCCAAATTCTGCGCGGCCGAGGTGACG
>JAYGEH010000058.1:0-12180 GCA_046582475.1 Rhodospirillales bacterium | reverse complement strand
GACGCCGACCACTGGCGAGCCTGGCTGAAGCGCCGGCACATCCAGCCGGTCATTCCCAACAAGCGTAACCGCAAGCAACGCCACGCCTTCGACCGAAAACGATATGCGGACCGAAACGTCATTGAGCGTATGTTCGGGCGCCTCAAGGACTTTCGCCGCATCGCCACCCGATACGACAAAAACGCCGACAACTACATGGCCGGATTATGCCTCGCAGCACTCATCTGCTACTGGATTTGAATGAGTCTGGACCCTAGGACGGGCGCGCGCCCATGACCGTGGTGCGGCGCAGGATGCGGCGCGCGGTTTCGGGGAAATCGGCGCGGCCGTGGATGGTGCAGCGATTGTCCCACATCACCAGATCGCCGGGCCGCCATTGGTGGGACAAAATCCTAGCCGGGTCCTCGGAGCAATCGAACAGTTCTCCCAGCAAGGCTTCGCTTTCGGCCGGCTCGAGCCCGACGACGCGGGCCGACATCAGCCGGTTGACGTACAAGGCCTTGCGCCCAGTATCGGGGTGGGTAATCACCGCCGGGTGTATGAATTGCAGGGCATCGGTGCGCTCCGCCTCCGGGGACGGGCGTTCCAGGCGGTTATATTCGTGCACCTGCAGCACCTTAGCGCCTTCGATCCTGAGCTGGGTTGCGGCGGGCAGAGCATCATAGGCGCCGTACATGTCGGCGAACCGCGTGGCGCCGCCCGAGGCCGGCAACTCGATGGCGTAAAGTATGGTCGCCGAGTAGGGCTTTTCCGCGTAGCACATGTCGGAATGAAACCACATCTCGCCTTCGTGGGGCTGGCCGAAGGCGCTGCCGTCGTCGCGGGTGAGATTGGTCACCCACATGATGCCGGGCTGGGTGGCTTCACCGTTGGGCCCGGCACCGGTTATGGTATTGCGCGATATGCCCATCGGCCCGAGCCGGTTGGTAAAGCGTAGCTGATCGTCCTGGGATAGGGATTGGTCGCGAAACACCAAAACCTGATGGGCGTGCCAAGCCTCAAGGATGGCGCCAAGTGCCGCACCGTCCAAGTCGCCGGCAAGGTCGAGGCCAGTGATTTCCGCGCCGAAGGGTTCAAACGGGTTGAGTTTCATCTTGCGGCTCCGGGTTGACCATGGACCAGGATGTCCCGCCAGGCAACCGGATCGCGTTTAGGGGTTGCCTTGCCGTTGGCTGCCGGGATCGATTGCGCTAGGTTTGGCTGGCTGGGCAAGCGAAGGAGCCGGCAGCCATGAAACCAAGCGAGGAGCGCATTCTGACCACCCATGTGGGCAGTCTGATCCGTCCCGCCGAATTGCTGGCGGCGGGCGAAGCCGCGCACGGCGGCGGGCCCGGGGCCGAGGCGGCCTACTCGGAGTTGTTGCAAAGCGCCGTCGCCGAGGTGGTGAAAAAGCAGACCGAGGCTGGTATCGATATCGTCAATGACGGCGAATACGGCAAGTCGAGCTGGTCCGCCTATGTGCTCGAGCGGATGACCGTGTTCGAACGCCGCCCCGATCAATTGCGCCCGGTGGAGTGGATGGGGCGCGATCTCGAGCGTTTTCGGGACGCCATCCTGGCCGAGATGCCGAGCGCCGTCGAGGGGCGCCCGACCGAGGCCTGCATCGGCCCCATTGCCTATGCGGAGACCGGCGCCGTCGAGCGCGATTGCGCTACCCTCAAGGCCGCGCTCAAAGGCCACCAGGTGGAGGAGGCGTTCCTCACCGGCGTGGCGCCGGCCAGCACCGCCTATGACGGCGTCGATGAGCATTACGGCAACGAACACGACTATATCTACGCCATCGCCGACGCCCTGAGAGAGGAATAAACGGCGATCCACGAATCGGGATTGCTGGTTCAGGGCGTCGACGCGGTCTTGGCCAACATGTATGACCACCTGGTGCAACAGAGCCCGGAAAAATACCGCGAATGGGCGGAGTTGCGCGTCGAGGCGCTCAATCACGCCCTCGAAGGTATTCCGGAGGACCGGGTCCGCTACCATGTCTGTTTCGGAGGCTGGCACATCCCGCACACCGCCGATGCGCCGCTGGAAAACATCGTCAATCTGATTTTGCGTGTCAACGCCGGCGCCTATTCCATCGAAGCGGCCAATGTGCGCCACGAGCATGAATGGCGGGTGTGGGAGGAGGCCGAACTTCCGGACGGCAATATTTTGATCCCGGGCGTCGTCTCCCACCACACCATCTCGGTGGAGCATCCGCGCCTGGTCGCCGACCGCATCCAACGCTATGCCGGACTGGTGGGCCGCGAAAACGTGATTGCCGGAACCGACTGCGGATTCGCCCAGGTGGAAGGCTACCAAAGGGTTCATCCAACCGTTATGTGGGCGAAGCTGGAAACCCTGGCCGAAGGCGCCCGCCTGGCGTCTGCCGAGCTTTGGGCTTGATCACGGACCGGGGAACCTTCGATCATGCCGACCATAACGTCCGGCAATACCCACGCGCCGGTCACCATGATCGCTGAAAAAGCGGCTGATATGATCCTGGCCGACCGGGCGGTATAGACGAGGGGTAAAAGCCGGCAACGCTTCCATCAGTACCAAGCCGGCGCGGCAATATTCGCCCGAGTTGCCATCGGGCGCTCTCCTTTATTCGGCCGCGGCGTTCACCTTGGCCATGGCCTGGGCGGCCTCGGCCTCGATGGCGGTGCCTTTGAAAAAGTCCGGGTTGACGCCGGCGTGCAGGGTCACGTTGTTGGTGAAGGTGAAGTCCCGGAAATCATCGCCGGACATCAGTCCCGCTTCCACCAGCTCGTAGGCTTCGTTCACGACGCGCAGGGAATCGAGCACATCCCAATGGCCGATGTCGGAGCCGAAGGTGGCTTGCAGGCGGGCGCCCATATGGTTGAGCCTGGTATCGAAGGCGATCGCGTTCAGCCGGTCATCGGCCTCGCAGCCGAAATAGAAATTGGGCACGAACAATTCGCGGATGTCGGTCTTTCGGCTGATCTCGCAGGCACGGAAATCGTCGTAATTTTCCGGGTCCTCGTCGAGCCGGGAATTGTGGGTTTCGGGATAGGCGCGCATGCGCTCCGGCGTCAGGTAATCGTTGCCGTATTGATCAAACATCTCCACCATCAGGTCCATATCCAGATTGTGCGGGTTGAGATATTCCATCAGCGTTTCCATGTTGCGCTTTTCCCACGCCTCGACGATGGAGGCGTATAGATCGGCCGCCCAGGCAACGCCGCCTTCGAGAAAAGCGAAATTGAGGGTCGGGAAGCGACGCGTCACGCCGCCCAAAAACAGCGAGCGGCAGAGGAACTCGGCGCCCGACGCAAAGCTGCCGAGATGGTTGAACACATAGTTGCTGGGCGAGCCGCGCAAGCCGCCGCCGCCGCGCGGGCTGGAATGGCAGCCGATGGAAACCTTAAGCTCGGCGCAGCGCTGCCAGAAGGGGTCGTAATCGTGCAGCGCGTCCAGGGTGAAGGAATGGGTGTGGGTGGTATAGGGCGCCAGTTCGGGCGCCTTTTCGGCGACTTCCTTTACCGCCGTGCGCACTTCCGACGGGATCATGACGGTCTTATAGCCGAGCTCGGTGACGCAATAGTCCAGCTCCTCGATGGCTTCTTCGGGCGAGCCCATGGGGATCACGGCGGCCGGCGTCATGCGGTCGGCCACGTCGGCGGCCATATACATATCGGCGTTCATGGCATTCATCGCCCGGCAGCAGGCGCGGCGGAATTCTTCATCCCGGTGGCCGATCAGCGCGAGCCCCATGGTGGTGTATATGACGCAGTAATCGATGCCCGAATCTTCCAGCCGTGCCTTGCGCAATTTGGGCAGCATGGACATCGCCCTGTCGATACTGGCCGGCCCCGACGGCACGTTCCAGAACGTGAGCCGCAGCGGCTGAACCATGTGGTGCCCTCGAAATTTCGACCAATGGGCGGCGATCTTCGAGCCGGCCACCGGTTTCAGGAAATCCTCCATGGCGAACGCGGTCTCCTGGGTGTGGCTGTCGCCATCGATAATCGGATGGTCCAGGCGGGCGCGGACATCGGCGCCGATGGCTTTGTCCTTGGTTGCTGTGGTCATGGTCTGCCTTCCTCGCAGCTGCGCGGTCATGGGCGAAAATCTTGCGCCCAATGGACCGCGAATTCAACCACGGCGTCTTTCCGCCAACCTGGGCCGGCGTCATGAAAGAGATCCGCGCCGGCACCGTCACCCAAACGGCAGGGCAATTGGGCGTCTCCGGGAACATTATCTGCAAATTGGTGGGCGAGAGAGAAATAGGGCGTTTGCGCCGGTCAAAAGGGCATATTCAAAATTTGTATAATGGGTTAAGTTAGGGCGGGACCGGCCCATCGGCCCTCGGCCCCATCTTGGCGGGGCTTTTAAGGAGGCATCGTGACAACCGCAGCCGAAAACGCATTATTGACCGGTGTTGGTCCAGGCACGCCCATGGGTGAGATGATGCGTCAATATTGGTTCCCGGTTGCCCGCTCGGACGAGATTGAGGCCGACGGCGATCCGCTGCGGCTGTTGGCGCTTGGCGAAAAGCTGATCGCCTTTCGCGACACCTCGGGCCGCGTCGGCGTCATGGATCACCGCTGCCCGCACCGCTGCGCCTCGCTCTTCTTTGGCCGCAACGAAGAGGGCGGCATCCGTTGTGTCTATCACGGCTGGAAGTACGATGTGGACGGCAATTGCCTGGACATGGCCAACGTGCCAACCCATCAGGATTTCAAACACAAGGTGAAAGCCAGGGCCTATCCGGCGCGGGACCAATGGGGCGCGGTCTGGATCTATATGGGCGGCCGCGAAACACCGCCACCATTCCCCGATTTCGAGCTCAACGACCTGGCCGAGAGCGACATCGAGGTTCGCATGATCCAGCAGGAATATAACTGGTTGCAGGGGCTGGAGAACGACCTGGACACCTCGCACTTCGGCTTCCTGCATCTCGGCGGCATCGATCCCAAAACCATGGATCCGGATGACCTTTTGTACCAGCTGGCTATCGACCGGGCACCGCAATTTCATATCGAAGAAACGCCCATGGGACTTATGTACGGTGCCTACCGCCCGGCGGACGAAGGCAACACGCACTGGCGCATGGCCCAGTTCATGACACCATTTTGGGTGATTCCGCCCGCCGGTCCGGCCGACCGGATCATGGGCATGAAGGGCTATATTCCCATGGACGATACCCATACCATGACCATCTTCATCGCTCGGCGCCAGACCGCCACTGGCAGTGGCCGTCTCAAATCCGGCGCGCCGGTCCCCGGCATCAGCGCCGAGGGCAATCGAAGCCTCCTGGAATTTCGCGACAACACCACCGATTGGCTGGGCCGGTGGCGGCTGGTCAACGCGCCGGAGAACGACTACCTCATTGACCGCGAGTTGCAGCGTAACGGCGGCGTCTATAGCGGTATTGTCGGCGTACCGGTTCAAGACAATGCCATCGCCGGCACCATGGGGCCGATCAACGACCGCACCTTCGAGCATTTGGCGTCCAGCGACGAAATGATCGCGCGGGCGCGGCGCAAATTGCTGCGTCTGGTCCGGGCCTACCAAAAAGACAAATCCATGGCGCTTCCGGGCGTCGATGAGCCGGATATCTACCGGGGCCACCGGGGCGGCAATTTCGTAGCGCCGAAAGACCAGCCGTTCCGCCAAGCCTATGAAGCGCTGATGGTGGAGAAAACCGGCTACACCCCCCGCTGGGCGGCGGAGTAAGGCCCAGCGGGCCAGGGTTGGCCAGGGTTGGAATGACCGGCTGGCTCGCGCTATTCTTGGCACTTCGTTTGCCGGGGGATTATCGAAGGCTGAGGGGAGCCATGGAATGCGATTTACGGAACGCGGAACAACCGTCAACGATACCGCCAAGGCGACCGAAGGATATACGTTGTTCGCACCCATACGCCACGCCGCCGCCTATCTCATCGATATGGACGGAAACGAAGTGCATCGCTGGCAGCTTGGCAAGGGCGGCACCAACCCTTGCCATTTGACCGACAACGGCAATTTGTTCATCGCCGAAGAGTCCGGCGACGGGCCGCCGCTGTTTGCCGGCAAATGCGGTATGATGCGGGAATACGACTGGGACGGCAACGTGGTGTGGGAACACCGCGACGACAATCAACACCATGATGCGCGCCGGCTGGATAACGGCAACACCCTCTATATCGCCTGGCAGGAGCTGGACGGCGAAACCGCGAACCGCGTCCAGGGCGGCATACCGGGCACCGAACTGGACGGCAAAATCTATGGCGACTGGATCAGAGAAACCACGCCAGACGGCAACCTGGTCTGGGAGTGGAGCCTCACCGAAATGGATTTGGAAAATTATCCGATCTGCCCGCTTTGCACGCGCGCCGAGTACGCCCACGCCAACACCTGCTCGCCGTTGCCGAGCGGCGATGTGATGGTCACGGTCCGGGCCCTCAATCTGATCTTCATCATCGATGCCGAAACCAAGGCGGTTAAATGGGAGTACCAGGATTTGAGCCTCGGCCACCCCCACGACGGTCATGTCCTGGAGAACGGAAATGTTATGGTATTTGCCAACGGATTTCATGGCCGTTATGCAGATATGTGGTCGCGCGTGATCGAATTCGATGCCGATACCAAGGAAACCAAATGGGAATTTACGGCCGATCCGATCACCAGCTTTTATTCCGGTAATATCTCCGGCGCGCAGCGGCTTTGGAGCGGCAATACGCTGATCTGCGAGGGCGCCAAGGGTTGCCTGTTCGAAGTAACGCCGGCCGGTGAAATCGTTTGGGAATACGTTAATCCGCACGAGGTCAATCATTCCCAGTTCGGCGATGTCAACTGGATCTTCCGCGCCCACCGCTACCGCCCCGGCGCGCCGCAGCTGCAGGGCCGGTTTTAGTCCACTTCTCATCCACTGGCCTTGTGTCCGGCGCCGCGATTTCGTTTAATTGATGGGCGCGCCACATCATGCTACCCTCAATCAGACCAGGATTCGGATAGGAGGCTAAGATGCCCGTTCAAAAACTGCATCACGTGGTGTATCGCTGCAACGACGCCAAGGAGACGGCGGCGTTCTACACCGATATTCTGGAGCTGGAATACGCCATGGCGGTATCGGAGGACCATGTGCCGTCCACGGGCGAACAAACTCCGTATTTTCACCTATTTTTTGAGATGAAGGACGGCTCCTCGGTCGCGTTTTTCGAGCTGCCCGCCTCGCCGCCCATGCAGAAGGATCCCAACACGCCCGATTGGGTGCAGCATCTGGCCCTTGAAGTGGAAAGCGAGGAAGAGCTTTTCCGCATGAAGAAAAAAATCGAGGATGCCGGCGTCGATATTATCGGCCCCACTGACCATGGTTTCTGTACGTCGATTTATTTCTTCGATCCCAACGGCCACCGCCTGGAACTCACCCATCAAAAGGGAACGCCCGAGATGATGGCGGAGCTGCGCCGCACGGCGCGGCCCATGCTGGAAAAATGGGACCAGTCCAAGGACGTTCAGCGGGACGCCGCCTGGATTCACAAAAACGCCTGAGGCGCACCGCTTCAGCCATCCAGGTAGCCGCGTTCGCGCATCCAGCCGGCGATGGTGGCGACCGCTTGGCCGAGCTGTTCGGGCTGGTTCCGGTAATAATGGGTGGCGCCATCGATGACGTGGTGTTGCTTGTCTTTGCTGGCGACGGCGGCGAACAGGCGCGCCGCATGGCTCGACGGGGCGGCGTCGTCGGCGCCGTTCTCGATGATAATGGTGGGCGCCGAAATCAATTTTGCGCAGGTCTCGCCGTTGGCGCGCGAATGGTCGAAAGACCACTGCGAAAGCCAGCTTCTAAGGGTGTTAAAGCGGGCCAGGCCAACCGGACCCGCGTTCACGGTTTCCGGGTTGCCGAGATAGCACCAGTTGGCCTGACGGTCATTGGGCTCCAGCGTGGTATCGAGCCAGCGCGGATCGGCCATGGTGCGGTGCACCACGAAGGCGCGCTCCAATTCGGCGCCGCCGCGCTTCTTGAGGGATTCGAGCATCTCGAATACCCAGGCCGTGATCCTCCGGTTGCGGGCGATCTGGGCATCCCGGTAGGTTGCCATAAAGTCCGGGCCGTAAGGCGGCTGGTTGGGATTGGCGGCATCGTAAAGATCGAGCCCGGCGTCGCGGTCGTCGGGGTTGGTCTCGTCGTTGACCGAGGGGTCCATCCATTCGGTCAATGTAACGGCCCGGCTGACATGGGCGGCGAGCAAGGTGACGGCGTCGGCCGGCATCAGGCCGGCTTTGGTAAGATCGACCGGATCGCCCGCCGGAGTACTCGTGATGGTCGGGTTTTCGGCCTCACCCTGATAAAAGAGGGCGAGCGAGCCGCCGCCCGACCAGCCACCCAGGATCACCTTTCTGTAGCCCAGCACCTCCTTGGCGTGGCGCACATAGGCACCCAGGTCGATCACCACCTTTTCCATGATGGCCGCGGTGTCGTTTTTGGCGTAGCGGCTGCCGGCGCAGAGCACGTGAATGCCGGCTTGGGCGAGCGCGGTGGGCAACGGCATGAGCTGCAGGGTCGAACTTGGATGCATGAACAGGATCACGGCATCGGCGGGTTTGCCTTTCGGGGTAAGTCGCTGGCCTTCCAAAAACACGGTGCCCGAGGTGCCGGCAAAGCCATAGGTCTCGGTATAAAGGGCCGACTCGTCGAAACTGACGGTGACGGGTATGCGCTCGACTTCAAATTCCTGGGTCATGCTGCTTCTCCCCGGTGTGGCTTTGCCTGCCGACCGTCCCATCTTATTCCTCACCGCTTGGAAAACCACGCCGATCTTTGAGCCTGCCCCGACATTTGTTAGGCTGGAGGTTGCGTCCATCCACTGCCACCCGGGAGATCGTATTCGGTATGTCCATTCGCATCGCCGTTATTGAAGTCAGTCATTGGCATAGCCTGAAGGATGCGGCCTATCTTACCCATCTTGCCGAAATTCCGGAAGCCGATGTGGTGGCGATTCAAGACCCGGATGAAAATCTTTGCCGCCGGGTGGCCGAAGAGGCGGGCATCCGAGCCACCTATACCGACTACCGGCAAATGTTAAAGGAATCCAAGCCCGATTTCGTGCTCGCCCTCGGCCGCCCTAGCGAAATGGCCGAAACCGCCCATTACCTGCTGGATCAGGGCTATCCGTTCCTGATGGAAAAACCCATGGGTCTTGGCGCCGAAGAGGTGCTGGGCATCGCCGAAAAGGCCGAGGCAAAGAGCGCCTTCGCGGCGGTGCCCTTCTTCATGCGCTATTTGCCGTTCGTCGGCCAGGCGCAAAAAATGATCGCCGACGGCAGCTTCGGAACCCTGTCCCATTTCTATGCGCGCAACAACCGGCCCACGTCGGACCGCTATGGCAACTGGGGCTCGCCCTGGATGCTTGATCCGGCTGTTGCCGGCGGCGGCACGTTACGGAACCTGGGCCTGCACGGGCTCGATATGTTTTTGTATCTGATGGACGAGGGCGCGGCGGTGACCGGTGCCCAGATTTCCGGGCGCGCCCTTGGCAAGGCGGTGGAAGATTACGCGTCCGTTTTGCTGCGTTCGGAAAGCGGCGTTCTGGCGACCGTGGAGGTGGGCAATATCTTTCCCCAAATCACGGCGCCGGCAAATCTGCAAACGCCATGGATCGGAACCGACGCCGAATACAAACTGTCGGGCAGCGACGCCTTGCTGACCTTCAAGGATGGCGTCCTCCGGGTGACCACCAAAGAGGCACAAGAGCTTGTGGAATTTACCCCCGGCGCGCCGCCGGCCTACCGGATCCTCAAGGACACGCTGACACGCTGGCAACGCGGCGCGGCGCCACTGGCCAGCGCCCGCGACTGCTACCGGGCCGTCGAACTTGCCGATGCGGCCTACCGGCTGGCCGGGCAGCCGGGGTGATGGAAATGTTTTTGCCCTTTTTGGCCCCACTATCATTAGAATAGCCGGGCAAGCGAGAAGAGGCCGGTAAATTTGGAGAATCCGCCATGGGCCATAATGTGGAAGTCATTAAAGTCGCGCCGCATCTCGGCGCCGAGATCCGGGGCGTCGATCTGAGCCAGGCGCTTTCGGACGAAGAATTCGAGGCCGTCCACGAGGCTTGGGTGGAAAACGAAGTGGTGGTTTTCCACGACCAGAAAATCAATGCCGACCAGCAGATCGCTTTCGGAAAACGCTTTGGCGAGTTAAGCGTGCATCCGTTTTCGCCCAACGAGGAAGACACGCCGGAGCTTATTATTTTTGACAATAAGAAAGACAATCCGCCCTACGGCACCGACCGCTGGCACTCGGACGAAACCTTCCGCGCCGAGCCGCCCCTCGGCACCGTGCTGTCGGCCAAGATCGTACCGGCCTACGGCGGCAACACCATCTTTGCCTCGATGACCGCTGCCTACGGTGCCTTGAGCGATAAGATGCAGCACTTCCTGGATGATCTGGAAGCCGTCCACGACATGGTCCTGTTCCGGAAATTGTTCGGTGACGGCGAGGAAGGTCTGGCGACCAGGCGCAAATACGAAGAGCTATATCCCAATCCGGTGCACCCCGTTGTGCGCATCCATCCCGTAACCGGCAAGAAGGCGTTGTTCGTCAATCCCCAGTTCACGCTCCGCATTAAGAACATGCGCGAAGACGAAAGCCGGACGCTTTTGGATTGGTTGTTCCGCCAGGCGGAAATCCCGGAGCTGCAATACCGCCACCAGTGGAAGGTCGACAGCTTTGTCTTTTGGGACAACCGTTCGGCCCAGCATTACGCGCCCCATGATTACTATCCGCAGCGGCGCTATATGGAACGCATCACCATCCAGGGCGACCGGCCATTTGGCCCGGCCGGCCCGACCTATTATTTGAAAGACAATCCCGAAATAACCAGCTCTGAAGCCGAAGAACAGGATGAATTCGGCGGCCACCGGGCGGCGCGCCCGATCGAGCGGGAGAAGGAGAATTCCGCTTAACGGCTTCCGTTGCCGTCCGTGACCCTCTGGGTAATGGGCGACGCGGCATCGAGTCCAGAATGAGGCCAACCTTGTCGGAGCGCGCAATCCGTCGGGGCCGGCAGTTGGCCAACCCGGGCATCCCCAATTTGTTGCACGTCACTTGGGCGCGCACCAGCCGACCATGCCATCCCTGGTGCGCGCTCCTTGCCGCGGCGGTTGGTTAGTGAAACTTCACATATTCGAAATCGATGTCCTGGCCGTGGATGCCGCGCGCCGGGGCGGCGATCCAGTTGGCCATCTGGCCGGGCTTGGTGACCGGTACCATCAGCGATTTGACGTGGGCGCGGTCGGCGTCGTTGGGCAGCCAACCGTCCACATTCTTATCCCATTCTTCGCGGCTGATGATATCGCCGTTGGGCGCGGCATTGATATCGCGGAAGGTGCCGATATTGCGGTGGAAGGCGGTGTGCGGCAGGGTCAATTCGAAATCGACGCCGGCCGCCTTGATGGCCTTGTTCCAACGGGCCAAGCCGCGCTCGCTGTCCCGGCGGTATTCATCGCGCAAGGCTTCGTTGATCGAGGTGAGCGCCGGCTGGTCGCGCCAGACCACCTCGCCGCCGGCAATTTCCGGCAGCTTGTAGGAGGCGCCATCCAGCACATGGTCGTCGTCGATCTTGGTTTCGCCGAAGCGGCCCTTTAACCCCGTGGTATAGAAATTGGCGGCGTTGGTGGACCGCTCCTGGCCAAACAGATCCAGGCAGATGGAGTAATGGAAATTGATATATTTCTGGATCATCGGCAACGGCACGCCGCCATGGGCCCCGATATCCAATGTGTCATGCTCGGCCGATAATTCGGTGCTGCGCTGGATGATGCGGCCGACGCCGGATTCGCCGACGAACATATGATGCGCTTCCTCGGTCAGCATGAAGCGGCATGTGCGCGATAACGGATCGAAACCGGATTCGGAGAGGGCGTTTAACTGAAATTTGCCGTCCCGGTCCTGGAAATAGGTGAACATGAAAAACGACAGCCAGTCCTCGGTGGGCACGTTGAAGGCCTCTAAAATGCGCGGCTTGTCCGCATCGCCGGAATGGCGCATCAGCAACTCGTCCGCTTCTTCGCGGCCGTCGCGGCCGAAATGGGCATGCAGCAAATAGACCATGGCCCAAAGATGGCGGCCTTCCTCCACATTCACCTGAAACAGGCTGCGGAGATCATATAAAGACGGGCAGGTGCGCCCCAGGCGCCGCTGCTGTTCGACGCTGGCCGGTTCGGTGTCGCCCTGGGTCACGATCAGGCGCC
>JAYGEH010000076.1:0-13050 GCA_046582475.1 Rhodospirillales bacterium | reverse complement strand
TTGGCGGCCATGGGCAGTCCGCACCGCATTAAATGGACCGAAGCCTATGCCGGCTCGCTCTACAATTTTCAGAACACCCTCGAAGGAATAGAGCAGGGCCTGGGCGACATCGGCTGGATCGGCACCTTGTGGGAACCGGTCAAAATGCCGCTTCATAATGTCTCCTATTACGCCACCTTCGCCGCCTCGAATCCTATGGATTTGATGGAAATACAAGAAGACCTGGAAGCCAATTTCCCGGCCTTCGGCGCTGAATGGACAAGGCGCAATATTAAATTCCTGGGCGCGCAGGTTGTCGACAGCTATCAGCTTATGACCAAGAAGCCGATCAAGAGGTACGAAGATGTGAGGGGGCTCAAGCTGCTGGCGCCGGGTGCCATTGCAGCGTTGACCAGCAACACCGGAGCGATTCCCGTCGATGGCGGTTTACCGGTGTTCTATAATATTATGAAAACCGGCGTTGCCGACGGCGCCATCATCATCACCACCGGCATGGTTCCCTTCAAGCTGCATGAGGTCGCGCCCTATATCACCAAGTTCGATTTCGGCGCGGTTATCAGCGGCGCGTTGGGCATGAATATGGATACCTGGGACGGGCTGCCCAAAGACGTGCAGAAAGTCTTTCTCGGATTAGGCAAGGATTACGCCCGCATGCAGACCAAATTGGTCATGGGTTTCGAGAAAGCGTCGTTGACCAAGATACTGCCCAAGGGCGGCGCCAAGATTACCACGGCCTCGCCGTTGGAGCGCAAACGCTGGGCGATGGTTCTGAAAGACGTGGCCGGCGATTGGGCGCGTGATTTGGAAAAAAAGGGCATACCTGCCAAAGCGCTTTTGGCCAAGTTCATGAGCGAAGTTCGCAAACGCGGCGGCAAGCCGCTTCGTGACTGGAAATAAATCCGTTAGATTGTACCGGCTCAACCATGCCACCTGACATTGCCATCACCGCCGAGGCGTCCGTTTTCAAACGCTTCGGCGGTGGACTTTCTACCATTCCATTATGGATGAACAGCTTGGGCGCGGTCTGGGTTTGTTTTGTCATGGTGCTGGTCTGCGCCGATATTTTCGGACGCAACGTGCTCAACGCGCCGGTCCGGGGCGTTCCTGAAGTTCTCGCTTATTCGGTCGTTAGCATCGTATATTTACAACTTGCCCATACCCTGCTCATGGGCCGCTTTACCAAGGCTGAATTGATCACCGGCTGGCTCGATGCGAGCCGTCCCGTGGCCGGCAGCTTGATGGCCGCGTTCTTTAATATATTTGGCGGCGCAGTATTCATCATGCTGTCCTATGTGACCTATCCCCACCTGATAAAATCCTTCGTCGAGCATGAGGTGGACGGCATGCCCACCGGCGTCGTATTTATCGTATGGCCTTTCCGGCTGATCATGTTCCTCGGCGCGGCGGTTACCGCAACCGTATTTATTTATCTTTGCGTCACCGCGTTGATTGCCTTGCGGCGCCACATCGCCGAAATGCGCGCCAACGAGGGTACGCGCAGCGGATGGCCCGCCGCCCTGGCCTTTTTCGCCGTCGTTCTCGCCGCTTGGCTGTTCGCCCAGACGGAACCGTCGAACATTTTGATCGGGCTGGTATCGGTCCTCTTCATGCTGATCCTCATCGCCTTCGGCATGCATATCGGGGTCGCCCTGATTGCCATCGGCTTTTTCGGAATTTGGATGATACGCGATAATCCGATCATTGCCGAACGGACCCTATGGCAGACCGGGTCCGAGTTCCTGCGCAATCATATTTTGGCGGTAATCCCGTTATTCGTAATGATGGGATTACTGGTCGGCGCATCCGACATTGGCCGCGAAACATTCGATGTGGCGCGCTGGACCCTGCGCCGGGTCAAGGGCGGTCTCGGAGTCGCCACGGTGGCCGCCAATGCCATCTTTGCCGCCATTACCGGCTCCTCCATCGCATCGGCCGCGGTTTTCACCAAAATCGCCACGCCGGAAATGCGGCGCTACGGCTATACGCCCAAATTTTCGGTCGGCGTCGTTGCCGGGACCTCGGTGCTCGGCATGCTGATCCCGCCCAGCCTATTGTTGATTATATACGGCTTCCTGGCCGAAACATCGGTGGGAATTCTGTTCCTCGCCGCCGTTGTACCAGGCCTCATCCTGGCGCTGGCAATGGGGCTCGGTATCATCTTTATGGCCTATAAAATGCCTGGGTTCGTCGGCGGCACCGAGATCGGCGAGAATGAGCCCGGCGAAACCATCAAATCGTCGGCGATCAAGCTGTTCCCGATCGCCGTTCTGATTACCGTCGTGCTGGGTGGAATATACGGCGGCATCCTGACGCCCGCCGAAGCCGGCGCCGCCGGCGCCGCCGGCGCGCTGATCATTGCCGTCGCCCGCAGAAAACTGACCTTGAATAGGTTTTGGAACGTGGTCGTCGAAACCGGTCATATCACCGTTTCGATCCTGTTCCTGATCCTGGCCGCAAATATGTACAGCCGCATGCTCGCCATGTCCGGATTGCCGCAATTTACCAGCGAATTGATCGCCGCGGCGGGCCTCAGCTTCCTCGGTTTCATGTTCGCCTATATCCTGATGGTGATCCTGTTGGGCATGGTCTTGGATTCCATATCCATCATGCTGATTATCCTGCCGCTGGCGCTGCCGGTGGTGGTCGGCATGGGCGGCGATCTGGTCTGGTTCGGCATCGTCTCGGTGGTCGCCGTCGAGATCGGTCTGTTGACGCCGCCGGTTGGGCTGACTTGTTATGTGGTGAAATCGGTGATCGACGACCCGGACATTTCCCTGGGCGATATTTTCCAGGGTGCCTTTCCGTTTGTGCTTATCATGATCGTTGTGGTCATTCTTTTGGTCCTGGTGCCCGAGATCAGCCTGATCTTCGTCTGATTCCCGGCGCTCCGGGCGGCCCCACTCTAACTACGTGACAAACCCGCAATTTGGCAACTACACTGCGGCGTGAGGCTTGCCTCACGTAATTGCCAGGGGATAACCGCGATGACCAGCCATTCGAAACTGACCGGCGCCGATATCCGCGCCAAGCTCGACCATCCGGTGGTCGATGCCGACGGCCATATGATCGAAGCCACCTTCGCCCTTTTGGATTTCGTCAAGCAGATCGGCGGCCCGGGGCTGGCCGAAAAATATGAATATATGTGGCGGCCAAACCAGCCCGGACGGCAACGGGGCGCCACCTGGATCGGCAATTCCGGCCCCGGCACCATCGACCGGGCCACCGCCATGCTGCCGAAACTGTTCTATGAACGCTTGGACGAGGCCGGTATCGACTTCGCCGTGGTCTATGGCACGGTGGCGCTCAGCGTGCTTGGCCTCAACGACGACGAGCTGCGCCCGGTTGTCTACCGCGCCATGAACATGCTCTACGCCGACATGTTCCAGGGCCTTTCCGACCGTATGACGCCGGTGGCGCTAATCCCCACCCATACACCGGAAGAGGCGGTCGCCGAATTGGATTTCGCGGTCGGCGAGCTTGGTCTGAAAGCGGTCGTCATCAACTGCCTGATCCGCCGCCCGGCGCCCGAAGTGGTGGAAAAGGCCCCTGAATTGGCGCACTACACGCTGGCGCCGACATCGCCGGCGATGGATGTGGGCGACGCCTATGATCCGGTCTGGGCCAAATGCGTGGAACTGGGCGTCGCGCCGACTTGCCACAACGGCTTTCGCGGGTACGGATCGACCCACGGCTCACTCACCAATTATGTCTTCAACTCGCTCGGCAGTTTCGCCACGGGCAGCGACTATTTCTGCCGCTCGGTGCTGTTCGGCGGCGTGCTGGCGCGCTTCCCGACATTGAAATTCGCTTTTCTCGAGGGTGGATCCAGTTGGGCCGCCCAGCTCTATAACAACTTGTTCGAATATTACGAGAAGCGGAACTTGGGCGCGCTCCGAGAAAATCTGGATCCGGCGGCGCTCGATATGGATTTGATGATCGAGATGATTGAAAAATACAGCCCCGGCGACTACCTGACGGCGGAGCGCTTCCGCGCATGGCCGATCCATAGTGACGCCGCCGGCACTCCGACCGGGCTGAAGCCGGAAGACCTGGACGATTTCGGCGCCGCCGGTATCTCTAGCCCTGAAGACATCCGCGATATCTTCCTCAACAATTTCTATTTCGGATCGGAAGCCGATGACCGCATGACCTCGGTCGGGTTCGACACGCGGCTCAACGAATACGGCATTAAGATAAAAGCCATATTGGGCTCCGACATCGGCCATTGGGATGTTCCCGATATGACCAAGGTAATGGTCGAGGCTTATGAAATGGTCGAGGACGGATTTATCACCGAAGATGATTTCCGCGATTTCAGCTTCGGCAATGTGGTCGAGATGCACACCGGCATGAACCCGGATTTCTTCAAGGGCACGGTGATCGAGGAGGACGCCGAAAAATTCAAATTGGAAGGCAAAGTCGCGGCGGAATAACGCTGCGGAACACCAACGGGCGGGGGCAAACACTGGAGGGACGTCATGTTAGAATCGGTCGTAATCATTGGCATCTTGGTTATCATTATCTCGCTTTTCAGCCTCAACGTGACCCGGATGCGCGCCGTCACCGAATATTTTTTGACGATGGCGGCAACGAAGACCTGGCCCGCGCCCGGCGGGCGCATTCCACGATCCTGCAATTTTCGGTGATTTTTCTGGTGGCGCTGACGGTCTATGAAATGGCCGGCGCGCCCAAGCATTGGATCATTCCCATTTGCTTGGTGTTTTTCCTGGGCCGCCTGTTGCACGCCTATGGCATGTTGAAGCTGGGCCCCAAAACCCCTTGCGGGCGATCGGCGCAATCGGCTGCCATCTTCTGGCCCTGTGGGTGGGCGGCATATGATCTATCTCTTTTATATCGCTTAAGCCTCCCACTGCCGGGACCGGCCAATGGCGCGCGGCGTAAAGAAGCAGACCTTTGTCTGGGACTTCGATAGTCCGGTCGAGGCCATCTGGCCGATCCTGGCGGACACCCAGCGCCTCAACGAGGCCGCCAATTTTCCCAAGCACGCGATCGAAGAAATCGTCCAGCCCGATGGCGGGGTGACGTTCGTGGCGACGGCGCGGCTCGGGCCCTACACCCTGATCTGGGACGACGAACCGCAGAACTGGGTGGAGGGTCAATGGCTCCGCCATTGCCGTTACCTGCGCAACGGTCCCTTGAAATCGGTTTGCGGGGATTTGCGGATCGCCCCCCGGGGCGATGGCTGCCGGATCGAATTCACCCTCGAGGTCGAGGCGCGCAACCTGCTGGGATCGCTTATCCTGGCGACCAAATTTTTCTCCGGGTCGGAGAAAATTTATACCAAGCTGGCCGCCGATGCCCGCGAATTTGCCGCCGGGCGGGCGAAGCGCGCGTTTGCCATGGCGCCGGTGGCGCTGGCGCCCGGCGCCGAGGCCAAGATCGCCGATCTTTCGGTTCAGCTCGACGCCTCCGATTACGGGCACGGGCTGGCCGCCAAACTGGCCGAATACATCACCACCCGCCCGGAGGTGGACCTGGTGACCATCCGGCCCCTGGGCCTGACGCGGCTCTGGGACGTTCCCGCCCGTCTCGCCATCGAGGCCTGTCTGCAGGCGGCCAAAATCGGCCTCCTGGGTTCGCGCTGGAACCTGTTGTGCCCGCGCTGCCAGGTGGGCAAGGAGCCGGTGGAAAATCTGGGCAGCATGCCGCGCGGCACCCACTGCCCGAGCTGCAACATCGATTTCGAGCGGGATTACAACAACAATCTGGAGCTGGCCTTTTATCCGTCGCGGGCAATCCGGCCCATCGACGGCCGTGAATATTGCCTGTTCGGTCCCATGAGCACGCCCCATATCAAGGTTCAGCTGACGCTCGAAGCCGGCGCCCAATCGGAACAAGTGGCCGGCCTGGAATTCGGCGTCTACCGGCTGCGCACATTGGAGCCGGGCGGCGAGAGCACCGTCGAATGGCGCTCGGGCGGCTTTCCAGAAGTGATCGCCGAGGGCGACGACATCAGTGCCGGGCCGCCGTCGCCGCCAGGAACCATAAGCTTTGCCAACCGGACGGAGCGCCGGCGCACCTTCATCATCGAGGAATATACCTGGAAGCGGGATGTGCTGACCGCCCATCAGGCGACCACCATGCAGGCGTTCCGGGAATTATTCGACGCAGAAGTGCTGCGCCCCGGCGACGATGTGGAAATCGACAACGTCACCATCATGTTCACCGATTTCAAGGGCTCCACGCAATTGTACGAACGGCTCGGCGATTCCCAGGCCTACCACCTCATCCGCCAGTTCTTTGCGGTCCTCGGCCAGGCGATCCGCGAAAATAACGGCACCGTGGTCAAGACCATTGGCGATGCCGTCAATGCGGCTTTTTCCAACGCCGCCGACGGGCTGGCCGCCGCCGTGCAAATCCAGGGCGATGTGGCCCGTTTCAACCAATCTTCGGGCAAGGAGCCGATGGCGGTCACCATCGGGCTGCACGTGGGGCGCTGCATATCTGTGACCTTGAATGATCAGCTCGACTATTACGGTACCGCCGCCAACAAGGCCGCCCGGCTCGAGGGCCAGAGCCGGGGCGGTGATGTGGTCGTGTCCCGGGAATTCGCCGAAGACCCGGCGGTCAGCGATAGGCTCAAGGGTTTCAACCCGGTCCTGGAATCCGCCGAGCTAAAGGGTTTCGAAGGTTTGGTCGAGTATTTCCGGATACCCGCGTCGGCCTTGGTGGACCCAAGTCAGATGCGGCCGCCGATCTCGGGGGAATCAACGGCGTAACGGTAGGCGCGGAACAAGGGATTGGCATCGCCGCCGAACAGGGGAATGGGGTGAAAAATGGGGTTGATGTAATCCCACACCAATTCGCCATCATGGGTCACCTCAAGAATACGGCCGTAAACGGCTTCGATGGTCAGGGTGTTGCCGTTGGGCAGGCGCTGCACGCATCCCATGATCGGGCTGAAGAAGGTCCATTTTTGCGGATCGGTGAACTGCCAGACGATCTCGCCGGTTTCGGGGTTCATTTCGATGGCCCGGGAATGCAGCGGCTGCGACGGATTGAACAAGCCGTTGGCGAAGAAGGTGATGTTACCATTGGGCAGATATTCCGGGTTGTGGGGGTGCCCCCAGTGACGGTCGGTCCGTTTCCAGATGAATTTTTTGGTGGCGCGGTCGATGACCCCCATGGTGTCGAGGCTGCGAAAATTGACCAGGTAATTGCCGTCCGGCGTCGGCGCGCAGGAATTGGAATGGGCGAACTCAAATCGCTCGCAATCGGGGGCCAGGGGGAAATCCTCGATCACCTGATCCTTCAAGTGCCATTCCCAGACCACCTCGCCGGCCGGGTTCACTTCCATGTAGCTATCGGAATAGGTCTTGCCGCCGCGCTCAGTACCCGGGATGCCGCCCTGGACCCGGGCCTGTTCGTCGGCGCTCATTTCGTCCCAGCAGATATAGACCGTGTTGCCGTTGTCGAGCCGGCGGATGTCGTGGTGCTGGTTGTGATCCACATGCTCCCAGACAATATTTCCGTCCCAGTCGACTTCGTAGATATGGCCGCCCTTGGCCTCCTTGATGGGAAAGCCCGCGTCGGTGACGGTGGAATAAAGAAGATGGCCGCCGGGCAACAGATAAGCCTTGGAGCCCAGCGGTCCCGGCAATTCCCAGCGGTGCACCTCGGTGCCCTCCATATCGACCAGGAAAACCATCGCATGCCGTAGCGGCGCGACCAGGGTGTAGCCGAAAAAAGCCTTCGCCGCATCGTGGTGCAAAAGGCCGAGCTTGTGATAGCGCATTCAGGCCCCTCCGTGGATCGCCAGCGCCATGGGCGGCGGCGCCGATAGGGTTTGGAATACCACGCAATAGCGTTCGGTCAGCTTGGTCAGGGTATCGATGCGTTCCTGGGGCTCGGACGTCTCCAGATCGAAGCGCAGGCGGATCGCCTTGAAACCCACCGGCACCTCTTTCGAGACGCCGAGGGTTCCGGCGAAATCCAGATCGCCCTCCGCCGATACCCGCCCGCCGGCCAAGTCGAACTCCAGCGCCGTCGCCACCGCCTTCAAGGTGACGCCGGCGCAGGCCACCAGTGCCTCCAACAGCATGTCGCCGGAGCAGGCTTGCTCGCCCGAACCGCCGGTCGCAGGCCGGCTTCAACCATGGCGCGGCCGGTATCCACCTTGCAGACGATGGCGCTTTCGTCGAGGGCGCCCGACGCGGTGAGCGTGATCACCGCGCGCTGTCCGGCTCATTCCGGTATTGCTCCTTCAACGGCGCTTGCAGTGCCTTTAATTCCGATGCTTTCATCGCTGCTTTTTCCTTCCGGGTTTGGCCAGGCCCCGAGATTAGGCCGCGCCGTGCAAATTGCAACCTAGTACGCCCCAGCGTTAATCCTGACCCCCTACGACGGCCTTCCGAGGTCATCCGGCCAGGCGCGTGGAACGGCGTGATGCTGGAGCATCACAAGGAACGCGCAACGCAGTCCGGGGGCCTCGGGAGGCCGCCCTTCGGGTCGCTTTTCCCGTTCCCTCGGGGGCCGCGGGGGCGCCCCTCGCACAAAATGAAGGGGGGACACCAGGGGTGTCCGTCCGGCGGCGTCGGGAAACCTTGACGATGGGCCGCCATCGCCTGCGGCTCCTCTCCAATCGAGGAAACGGTAAAAGCGATCGTAGGGGGTCAGGATTAACGCTGGGGTGTACTGAGAGCTTGTTACCATGCGCGCCATGGTTCAGGCTGGGGCCCACAACAGGGCAGGGGGATGAACGAATGAGCGATACCATGCGCGCCGCGGCGGTCGGTGGTTTCGGCGGCGTCGAGCAGATAAAAATTAAAGATATGCCGGTGCCGGCGCCGGCCGGGGGTGAGGTGCTGGTGCGCGTCCATGGTGCCGGCATCAATCCCATCGACAACAAATTCCGTAACCGCGAAGTGCCCGCGCCGATTTGGCAAAATCCGGATTTTCCGGTCATCGCCGGCTGGGACCTATCGGGCACCGTTGCCGAAGCCGCCGGCGGGTTTGCCGCCGGCGATGACGTGTACGGGATGGTCCGGTTTCCCCATTTCGCCGGGACCTGCGCGGAATTTGCCACGGCGCCGGCGGCGCACCTCAGCCTAAAGCCGCAAAATATCGATCACCTTCACGCCGCCGGCGTGCCCCTGGCGGCGCTGACCGCCTGGCAGGCGATTGAGGCCGGCGGCTTGAAATCCGGCCAGACGGCGCTGATCCACGCCGCCGCCGGCGGCGTCGGCCATTTTGCCGTGCAGATCGCCAAAAACATGGGCGTCCGGGTGATCGCCACCGCGTCGGCCCGCAACGAGGATTTCGTGATGTCCCTGGGCGCCGAAAAATTCATCGATTACACCGCCGCGGATTATGGCGAGGAAGGCAGCGGCGCCGATTTCGTGTTTCATACCATCGCCGCAGATTTGATTCCCAAAAGCATGGCCTGCCTGAAGGCGGACGGTTTCCTGGCCGCCGTCAACGGCCCCTTGAAGGATGACGATGCCGACGCCGCGGGCGTCCGCGCGGCCTTTATATCGGTGCATCAGGATGAAGCGCATCTGGCGGCGATCACCGCCTTGATCGAGACCGGCAGCATCAAACCCCATGTGGACCGCGTTTATCCCCTGGCCGAAACCGCCGCCGCCCACGCGCATGTGGAAGGCGGCCATACCCGCGGCAAGGTGGTGGTGGAGATCGGCGGCGGATAGGGAAAATGGACGGGAAAGAGCAGGCAAAAAAGGCAGAGGCATTTCGCGCCCTGCATTTCCGGGACGCGCCGCTAGTGCTGCCCAATATCTGGGACGCGGGCTCGGCGGTGATGGCCGCCGACGCCAGCTTTCCGGCCATGGCGACCACCAGCGCCGGCGTCGCCTGGGCGCTTGGCTATAGCGATGGCGAGAAGTTGCACCGGGACCAGATGCTGGAAGCCGTCGCCCGCATTGCCAGCCGGGTTGCGCTGCCGGTGACGGCGGATATGGAAGCCGGGTACGGCGCCGGCCCGGACGATATCGCCGAAACCGTTGCCATGACCCTGGAAGCCGGCGCCATCGGCATCAACCTGGAGGACGGCATCGATCATGCCGCCGGCACCGTGCTGGAAATCCCGGCCGCACTGGCGCGCATCGCCGCCGCCCGCGGGGTGGCGCAAGAGACCGGTATTCCCCTGGTCATCAACGCCCGCACCGACGTGTATTTCGGCGGCCAGCGAACGGATGGGGAAAAATTCAGCGAAGCGGTGGCGCGGGCCAACGCTTACCTGGACGCCGGCGCCGATTGCGCCTTCGTAATTGCGGCAAGCGCGCCCGAAGTGATCGAAAATCTGGTTCACGAAATCCATGGCCCGCTGAACATCATTGCCGGATCCCCGATGCTTGATATCAACGTCCTGGCGGACCTGGGCGTCAAAAGAATATCGCTGGCCGGCGGCATGGCGCGCAGCGTGCTTAGCGGTTTCAGGGACGCATTGGCGGAAATCCGGGATCACGGTACCACCGGGTTTTTAGAGGGCGGAATGGCCCACCCGGAACTCAATAGGCTCTACGGGGATTCCGACTAGGCGGAATTCATCCCTGGCCGAACAGTTTCGCCAAAGCCTCTTTCGCAACCTTGCCCGACACGTTGCGCGGAAATTCGGCAACGATTTTTATCCCGTGCGGTTTATGCAGGCCAAGCCAGTGGCTGCGATGGGCGAGGAGATCGGTTTCGCTCACCTCCGCTTGAACCACCACGGCGGCGGCCGGAATATCGCCGCGCACCGGCGACCGAATGGGGAAGGCGGCGGCCTCGGTGACGGCGGCGTGGTGCAACAATACGTTCTCGATCTCGGCCGGAAAAATATTGATGCCGTCGAAGATCATCGGATCGTCGGCGCGGCCATGATGGACCAGCTCGCCGGCTTCCGTGAACGACGCCAGATCGCTGGACAGGAACCAGCCGTCCTGGAAATCCCGCCGGGTTTCCTCTGGGTTCCCGATATAGCCCTCGGACATGCCCGCCGATTTAAGGCGCAGCCTCCCCACCTGGCCGGCGGGCAAGGATTGTCCGTCCTCGCCGACGATCACCGCCTCGATACCCGGCAGCAGCTTGCCGACCACGCCGGGGACGCTACGCACCTGGGATGGCGGCGCGACGGCAATAAGCCCGAACTCGGTGATGCCATAGGAGATGAACAGATTGGGAGTGATACTTTCGCGGATATTCTGGCGGACGATATCGGGGATCGTCGTCGCGCCGATGCGCAGCGCCTCCACATGGGGCAGCAGCAATTCTCCGGGCGCGGCGATGCGCAAGAGCGCCGATGCGTGCACCAAGGACCCGTGGATGGAACCGATCCGGTGCCGGTTCACGAACTCCACCAGTTCATTGGGGCCGTCCTCGCCCGCGTCCATGAGCGCGAAGCAGCCGCCGGTGAGCAGGAACCTGTATATGTTTTTCTTGGCGCCGGTGAAATTGATGCTGGCCAGCGACATGGACCGGCTGCCGGGGCCCGACGGCAGGTCCGGGCCGAGGGTGGCGAAATGGTGATCGGCCAGGCCATGGGTCAGGAGGCCGATTCTCGGCATGCCGCTCTCGGTGCCCGAGGTGTTGAGATAGAGGAACGGCAGATCGGGATCCCCGGAGGCGGCAAATTCGACCGCCTCCAATTCCTTCAATTGGTTGATATCCGAAGGCGGCGGCGGCAGCTCCAACAATCCGCCGGCGGCGCTGCCGCTTCCCGCCGCCACCATGGCGGTGACCTTCAGGCGGCGGCGAAGCTCCGCCTGCACCCGGGGGCTATGGTCGGCGGCGTCGAAGGCGATCTGGCCGGCGCCGAGGCGGGCCAGGGCAAGGGACGCGATCAAATGCTGTGTCTGGTTGGTGAGATTGAGGGCAGCCACCTGGCCCGGCTCCAGCCCGGCGATTTTGTAGGCGGCGGCGATATTCGAGATGGGCCCGGTCCAGCTCGAAAAAGCTGAGCGTCGCCGCATCCATCAAAAACGCCGGCGCCTCCGGCATTTCCCGCGCCCGCGCCGAAATTGTGTCGGTGATGTTCATCGGGATCAGCAAATTATGTTGCGCAGCCGGTGTCCAGCATTATCAGGGGTTCGGGAGAACATTACTCCGGTTGGGGATGACCGGGACCGCCGGCCGGGCATTACCATGGTTTGCAACCCTCGCACAGACGTGTATTTCGGCGGCCGAGCGAACGGGTCAGCGCCAAAAGCGGCCCGGCTGATTGACCGGCCGTTGAAATTGGCGAAAGTATGCCCTAGATATTTTATTTCGTTTGGATGGCAAGCCTTGCATGACCTGCAGGCGCTCAGGGATAGGAAGCCGAGCCGGGCCGGGTGCGGGAAACGAGTTTAGCAGATGCAGTTCCTCAAAGAGAAATTTCAGCCCATCATCATTCTGGTAACGGCGATTTGGATCGTCGAGATCGTGAATATCATTGCCGGTCATGGTTTGACCAATTGGGGTATCCTGCCGCGCAGCTTAGGCGGGATCGTCGGCATCCCGTTGGCCCCATTTATCCACGCCGGATTTTGGCATGCGGTTTCCAACACCCTCCCACTGATTATTTTGGGCGGACTTACCCTCACCGCCGGACCGAAGCGTTTTTGGTCAACAACGGCATCCGTTGCTCTGCTTACGGGGATACTCGTTTGGTTGTTTGCGCGCAGCGCCTACCATGTCGGCGCAAGCGGGCTGGTGTTCGGATATTTTGGCGTCTTGATGGGGCGCGCGGTTATCGGGCGCAGTCTGCCATCGATCGCCATTGCGGTTGTCACGGTCGCCCTGTATGGGGGATTACTATGGGGCGTATTACCAATTAGAAGCTTCGTATCCTTCGAGAGCCATCTCTTTGGCCTCATCGCCGGAGTCGTGATCGTCTGGATCGAGATCAAGATCCGCCGCGCCGAACCCGACTAGTGGCCTGTGTCATCTAATTTGCACCCCTACGACGGCGTTGCAAGGTTTCCGGCGAGGAGCCGCGCCCAGCCGTGGTGCCAATCCACCACAAGGGGTGCGCGACGACGACCGGGAGCCTTGCAACGCCGCCCTCTGGGTCGCTTTTCCCGCCCCCCGGCGGCCGCGGATTGCGGCCCCCGC
>JAYGEH010000589.1:0-1920 GCA_046582475.1 Rhodospirillales bacterium | reverse complement strand
GGGATGTTGATAGATGGTTTTTTAGATCGACATCGGACAATCCCGGAGCGGCAAATTGTTGAATCCATTTCATACCACGCGAGGCAAAATAGGGGGCAGGTCGTAATCCGGGCCTATCTCGCAAAACTTCGTAAGCGATTTCTGAAACTTTAAATGTAAAGGCCGGCACCTCACTCTTCTGCCAACCTCCGATGGCAAAGACCTTTTCGCCAACCTTCCAAACATGAGAGTCACCCCATTGGACAACGTAGTTGGTTGCCGGTAGCAAATTACAAAATTTGTTAAATTCCTCGTAGGTCAATTATCTTCCAATGGCCAAATCATACGGCCGGTCGGCGGGCCGGAGTATCCCCAACCGGCCAAGATATTACTGATCCCCGCGAGTTTCGTGACAGTATACTTAATTATCGTTCCCCACACCGTCATTCTCAATTTCAAACCATTAACCGTTTACCATCTAAACCTTCTCACCGCCCCACCGTCTCTCGTGGTTCAGTTTTTTTAATTGCGGCCGGGGAGCGGTAATCGGGGCGCCCGGCTGGCCGTCCCAGCCATCCCCAGCCGGGCTAGAGTTCGGTCTTCACCCTTCAAAGGAAGTCCTGCAACAACGCCACCAGCGGCGCGTCCGCCGGCGGCATGTCATACCCGCCCATGTCATAGGGCCGCACCCATTTGAGGGTTTGGCCCTCCTGGGGCGCCGGGGTGCCCTGCCAGACCCGGCAGGCATGCAGCGTCATGAGAAGATGGAAATCTTCGTATGTGTGCGAGGCGAAAAACAACGGCGCCAGGCAGCTCGCCGTGATGTCGATGCCCAGCTCTTCCTTCAGTTCCCGGATCAGCGCCGCTTCCGGGGTTTCGCTTGGCGCCATTTTGCCGCCCGGAAATTCCCAGAGCCCGGCCATGGATTTGCCTTCCGGCCGCCTGGCCAAAAGCACGCGGCCGTCGATGTCGATGAGCGCCACCGCCGCCACCAGCAGCAGCGGCAATCGGGCGGCCTGGGCGCGCTCCTCGGCCTCCATGCAGGCGGGATCAAGTCCGGTAATCGGCATTGATATCAATATAGCCGTGGGTCAGATCGCAGGTCCAGACCGTGGCGGCGCCGTCGCCGATGCCCACATGGATGGAAATCTCGATCTGGCGGCCCTGCATGTGCTCGGCCACCGGCGCCTCGTCGTAGCCGGCCACCACGGCGCCGGCTTCGGCGATTTGAACGCCGCCGATGGCGATCGCCAGCTTGTCCCGGTCGGCGGCCTCGCCCGATTTGCCGACGGCCATGACGATGCGGCCCCAATTGGCGTCTTCGCCGGCGATGGCGGTCTTCACCAGGGGCGAATTGGCGACGCTGAGCCCGATGCGCCTTGCCGCCAAATCATCCTCGGCGCCGGCGACGGTGATGGCGATGAACTTGGAGGCGCCCTCGCCGTCGCGCACCACCTGTTGCGCCAAATCCAAACAAACCGCGTCCAGGGATTCCCGAAACCCGGCCAGCCCCGCCTCGCCCAATTGCATCGCGCCCGGGTGGCCGGCGGCGCCGGTGGCGAAGGCGAGCACGGTGTCGGAGGTCGAGGTGTCGGAATCGACGGTGATCGCATTGAAGCTTTTGTCCACCGCCCTCGACAGCATGATCTCCAAGATATCGGCGGGAACAGCGGCGTCGGTGAAAAGGAATCCAAGCACGGTGGCCATGTCCGGCGCGATCATCCCTGAGCCCTTGGCGATGCCGGCAATGGTAACCGGAACGCCGCCGATTTTGGTCACCCGATGGCAGCCCTTGGGGTAGGTGTCGGTGGTCATGATGGCGGTGGCCGCGGCCAGCCAGTCGGAACCCAGGCTGGCGGCGAGGCCGGGCAGCACCTTGGTGATCTTGGCCGCGTCGATGGGCTCGCCGATGACGCCGGTTTGGGCGATATAGACGTGATC
>JAYGEH010000517.1:0-20493 GCA_046582475.1 Rhodospirillales bacterium | reverse complement strand
GCTTGTCTGGAGTGCTGATATTCCGCCAAAAGTTGTCGCAACGTAATGGCTTTGGACTTATCAGTAGCTTTCTTGATCTTTATTTTTTGCCTTTCTTCCTCCTCATGAACCCTAGGATCAATGCCATCATTGATTAGGTTGCGGTACTGGGTGGCTTTGGCTTCAGCTTCATCTATATTCATATCAGGGAAGATACCTAGCTGGAGCCGTAATGGCGCTGGCTTGCCTGGCATTCTCTTCATTAAAAGGAAGCTACAGGTGCCGTCCTTATTCTTTCTGGCCCTCAACCCACGACCAGCATTAAATTCTTCCTGATACTTTAAATTTCTAAGGTCTGATGGCTTCATTGTCAGATGCTTCCAGCAATACAGATCATTGCTATGATACACCTATGATACAAATTATTAAAGAACCCCGCCAAATTAACGGCAAAATATCTGGAATTATTATAATTTTAAAGGATATTAATAAGAAGCAAATTATTAAGAGTCAGCTGCTCTACCAACTGAGCTAATCGGCCGTCCATTTCCGCCGCCACCGGCGTCGCCGGCGCGGCGCGTATATAGCAATCGGGAGCCCGGTTGTCGATACCGTGGAGGCGCCGGCAAGTTCAATAATTGCCGTCCGCCGTGCCCGGGCTAATGGTGACGTCCCGGTGCACGAAGACGCACAAAAGCAAGCCGAACCCGAACAACAATGTCACCATCGCGGTGCCGCCGTAAGAGACCAGCGGCAACGGCATGCCGACCACCGGAAGCAATCCCATGACCATGGCGATATTGACGAACACGTTGTAGAAAAACGCCGCCACCACGCCCATGCCGACCAGCCGGCCGAAATGGTTGCGGCTGCGCTGCGCGATGAAAAAGCCGTAGATCAGCACCATCAGATATAGCCCCACCAGACCGAGCCCGCCGGCCATGCCGAATTCCTCGGCCAGCATGGTGAAAATGAAATCCGTGTGTTTTTCGGGCAGGAAGCTCAAATGGCTTTGCGTGCCCGACAGGAAGCCCTTGCCGAACAGGCCGCCGGACCCCAGCGCGATTTTCGACTGCATCAGGTGATAGCCGGCGCCGAGGGGATCGCCCTCCGGATTCAAATAGGTCAATAGCCGCCGCTTCTGGTAATCGAGAAGCACGAATTTCCAGACCGGCACGATGGCGCTGATGGCAGCCAGTCCGGCGGCGACAAATATCCAGGCGCGCACGCCGGCCAGAAAAAAAATGGTGATGCCGGTGCCCAGGATCAAAATCGCGGTGCCCAGATCGGGCTGGCGGAGCACCAGGACAACCGGCAAGGCCAGCATCGCGGCGGGCACAAAAAGATGCGTCATGCGCTCCACGTCTTCGACGCGGCTGGCGTAGAAATACCGGGCCAGGGCCAGAATCAGGGTGATTTTGACGATCTCCGACGGCTGCACGTTGATAAATCCGAAATTGAGCCAGCGCTGGGCGCCCATGCCGACGCTGCCCGTGGCCTCGACCGCCGCCAACAGCACCAGCGATGCAAAATAGATCACATAGGCGTAGCGCAGCCAGATGCGGATATCGATGATGGCAAACACGATCATGGCGGCAAAGCCGGCGCCGAAGCGCATCATCTGGCGCGAAGACCAGGGTTCCAACTGGCCGCCGGCGGCCGAATACAACATGGCGAATCCGATGCCGGCGATCAGGCTGACCAGCAGCGCGAACGTCCAGTTGATCTGCCAAAGCTTGCGCCCGATGGTGGCTTCGCGCCGGCGTTCGGGAACCAGGTTCATGCTAACCTTCCTCCGCACCGGCTGGGGGCTGAGTGCTGATACTGGCGGCGCGCCCTCGGGACGGATCCCGGCGCTGCGCCTCGATGAGGATGTCGCGGGCGATGGGCGCCGCCACCGATGAGCCGCCGCCGCCATGTTCGATGACCACCGATACCGCGTAGCGCGGCGCCCGCACCGGCCCGTAGCCGACGAACAAGGCGTGGTCGCGGTCCTGCCATTCCAGCTCGTTGTTCTTGCGCACCCCCTGCTCCCGTTCGGCCTTGGAGATGCGGCGCACCTGCACGGTGCCGGTTTTACCGGCCATGCGAAAATCCGGATTGCGGATGCGCGCCCGGTAGGCGGTGCCCCGGGGCGAATTGGTCACCCGCGCCATCGCCCGCCCAACCATGCGCAGATGATTTTTGTTGACGCCGATCTCGGGAAATTGCCGCAATTCCGCCGGCTCCGGCTCGGACGCGCCAAACGGCACCAATTGGCGGAGGATACTGGGTACAACGCTGCGCCCACCATTCGACAATCTGGAAATCATTACCGCCAGTTGCAACGGCGTCGCCAGCAAAAATCCCTGCCCGATGCCGGCCAGCAGTGTTTCACCCTGTTGCCAGCGGACGCCCTTGGTGCGTTTTTTCCATTTGCGCGTCGGCATCAGACCATTTTTTTCGCCGGGCAATTCGATGCCGAAACGCTCGCCAAGACCGAACCGGCGCGCCATCGCCGAGATCCGGTCGATGCCGGTGCGCCGCGCCACCTCATAAAAATAAACGTCGCAGCTTTGGGTAATGCCGGACATCAAATCCATGGACCCATGGCCGGTTCGTTTCCAGCAATGGAATTTGGAATCGCCAAGCTCGATCTCGCCGGTGCAAAAGACCCTGGTTTGGGACGTGATGGCGCCCTTTTCCAAGGCCGCCAGGGCGACCATCATCTTGAAGGTGGACCCCGGTGCATATTGGCCGACCACCGCTTTGTTATTCAGGGGCGCCCGCGGATTGGAGATCAATTGCCGCCATTCGGCCCGCGAAAAACCGCGCTTGAAAGCGTTGGAATCGAAGCTCGGCGTCGAGGCCATGGCCAGGATCTCACCGGAATGGATATCCATCACCACCGCCGAGGCGGCGTTGTCGCCGAGACGGCCGGCGACCATGCGTTGCAGTTCGAAATCGATGGTCAGGCGGGCCTCGGCGCCGGGCTGGCCTTCGATACGCTGCAATTCCCGGATTTCCCGGCCGAAGGCGTTGACCTCCACCTGGCTGGTGCCGGCGGCGCCCCGGAGCGCCAGATCCTGGGTTTTTTCGATACCGGCCTTGCCGATACGAAATCCCGGCAGTTCCAGCAGCGGATCACCGGTGCGTTCCTTTTCCGATACGCTCGATACGTAGCCCAGAATGGGCGCCATCGCGGCGCCGCCCGGATAGTAGCGGCTTTCGCCCACATCGATGCCGATGCCGGGAAGATCGGGTGCGTTCACTTCGATGCGCGCCACCGTATTCCATTCCAGATTTTCGCGGATAATGACCGGTTTGAAGCGCCGGCGGCGCTTGATCTCGCGAGCGATTCGCTGGCGCTCATTGGGCCCGATGGCGATGATCGACGCCAACCGGTCCAGGGTTTTATCCAGGTCTTGCACATTTTCGGGCGTCAAAATGAGGCGGTAGTTTTGCCGGTTATCGGCGAGCGAGCGGCCGAAGCGGTCGACGATCAGACCGCGGGGCGGCGCCAGCAGTTTCAGGCTGATCCGGTTGTCGTCGGCCAGGGTCCGGTAGCGATCGGCCTCGATGACCTGCAGATAGTACATGCGGGCGCCAAGGCCGGACAGCAACAGTACTTGGCCGCCCAGAAAAATCGCCGAGCGGCGGCTGAACATCCGGTATCTGTCGCTATCGCGGTGCACATTTAATCCTGTGGCAGGAACGCCTGCTGCCAGCGCAGAAACATCCAGGCTACAATGGGGAATAGTCCGAGCGAAATCAAGAATTGATAAAAAATGGAGCGGAAATCCAGGATCGCGAAGTTCCAGATGGACGCCAAGACCCAGCTTTCCACCGCCGCTCCAAAGGCGATCACGGCGAAGCCCAGCCAATAGATCAGGAACGACTTGCCGGCCAGGAAGCGTCGCTGCGACAAGACAACGCCATAGGCGGTGAGAAACACCAGCACAAAAACGCCGAGCGGCGCGCCGGAAAGAATATCCTGCAAAAGGCCAAGGACGAACACCGCCGTCAGGGGCAACAGGTTGGGCCGGTAAATGGCCCAGTGATAGACCGCGATCAAAGCCAGGGTCGGGGTGACAGCGGCGAAATCGGGTATCGATGTCGGCACCACGTTCAGGATCACCAGCAACACCGCAATTCCAAACGGCGTGGAATTGCGCGCCCAAAGGTCAAGCCGTTGCCATAGCACCGTATTCATGGGTCCATTCCTTGTGGCGCCCGCGCCAGGCCTGGTGGGGCCTGCGCCGGGCTCGGCGGTCGCCGCGCCAAAACCGGTGGATTAGGGTTCCTTCCCGACCAGGCCATGAAGCCCGAAATCCGCAACTTTGACAAATTCCAGCCGGCCGTAATCGGCGAACAATTGCACGGTGACGCCGCCATCGGAGACCGCCGCGACAACGCCGATCGGCAATCCCGGCGGGAAGGCGCCGCCATGCCCGGAGGTGACAATCCGGTCCGACGGCGTGATGCGCGCGCCCGGCGCTACATGGATCAAGCGTGGCCGGCGGGTATTGCCGCCGACCAGAATGGCGCGTCCACGCGAGGATTCGATCAATACCGGCACCCGGGAATTGAAGTCGGTCAGCAGGATCACCCGCGACGAGCGGCTCGACACCTGGGCGATGCGGCCGACAAAACCCCGATCGGTGAGCACCGCCTGGCCCTTCTTGATGCCGCCCGAGGAACCGGCATCGATGACCAGCGTGTTGGCGAAAGCGCCGCCCGACCCGGCGATAACCCGCGCCGTAACAAATTTGGCGCCACCTTCGGGCGCGGCGCTCAACAGGGCGCGCAGCGCGCTATTGTCGGCGTGCAATTTGCGCGCCGTCGATTGCCACTGCAACAGGCGCAGATTTTCTTCGCGCAAGCGAATATTCTTGGTGCGGATTTGCGACAGGCTGCGGATATTTTCGATGCCTTCGGCGATTGTCTGAGCCGGGCGCGACAGGGCGCCCAGGACCGGCGCCACGGCGTTGGTCACCTCGGCGCGCACCCGATCGACCAGCACCGCGTCGATCTTGCCCAGCAGCATCATCGAAAAGGCCAGAACAATCAGGCCCAAATAGGCGAAGCGCTGCAGCAGGCTCTTGAGCGGCGCCGCAATGCGCAATATGGAACTGGAACGCTGGTCGTCCATGTCTGGTCCCGGTTTGGTTCATCCAAGGCAATAAGCGTTTCGCGCATGCCCGGAGCCCATAGCCTGGTTGAAATATGTTAATACATTGTTGTCAAAACGTGGCGGAGCTTTTTCATCTCCTCCAGCGCGCGCCCGGTTCCGAGCGCCACGCACGATAGCGGGTTGTCGGCGATCGATATCGGCAAACCGGTGGCATAGCGCAACACATAATCCATATTGGTCAGCAGCGCACCGCCGCCGGTGAGGACGATCCCTTTGTCGACAATATCGGCGGCCAGTTCCGGCGCGGTATGTTCCAGCGCGGACTTCACCGCCTCGATGATGGCGCTCACCGGCTCGGCCAGGCTTTCGGCGATCTGGCGCTCTGAGATCACCAATTCCTTGGGCACGCCGTTCATCAGATCACGGCCCTTGATTTCCATGGTGCGGCCTTCGCCTTCTTCCGGCGGGCAGGCGGAACCGATCTCTTCCTTGATCCGCTCGGCCGAGGATTCGCCGACCAACAGGTTATGATTGCGCCGGATATAGGCAATGATCGCCTCGTTCATCTTGTCGCCGCCGACGCGCACGCTTTGCGAATAGACAATGCCGCCAAGGCTCAGGACCGCGACCTCGGTGGTGCCGCCGCCGATATCGACGACCATCGAGCCGGTGGGTTCGGTCACCGGCAGGCCGGCGCCGATGGCGGCGGCCATGGGCTCTTCGATCAGATACACGCGGCGGGCGCCGGCGGCCTCGGCCGATTCCTGGATGGCGCGGCGCTCGACGGCGGTCGAACCGGACGGCACGCAGATCACCACCAGGGGCGCGGCAAACGAGCGCCGGTTATGCACCTTGCGGATAAAATATTTGATCATGTCCTCGGCGATCTCGAAATCGGCGATGACGCCGTCGCGCAGGGGCCGGATGGCCTGGATATTTCCCGGCGTGCGGCCGAGCATCTGCTTGGCATCCTCGCCGACGGCGAGCACATGTTTTTTGCCTTTGACTTCGGCGATGGCCACCACCGACGGCTCGTTGAGGACGATATTTTTGCCCTTCACATAAACCAGGGTATTGGCCGTACCCAGATCGATCGCCATGTCGGCGGACAGAAATCCAAATATTCGCGACAACATATGATTATTTCACCCGTTGTTCCATGGTTATCTAGATCGGTTTTGTGGCGCAAACAAGTTTCCGCACCGAGATCTCGCGGCCGGCCGGCCGGGCGTCGCCCGTAGGCGCGGTGCCAACCGGTGCTCCCTTGTATATCAGGTGCCGGTCGATTGTCATGCTGAAAGCGCCGAAGGGGCGGTTTTTTCCCTTTTTACCAAAAGCTTATTGAGGGCGTTGATATAGGCCTTGACCGACGCCACCATGGTATCGGTGTCGGCGCCCTGGCCGTTGACGGTCTTTCCGGCCTCTTCCAGACGCACCGTAACCTCGGCCTGAGCGTCGGTGCCCTCGGTCACGGCGTGCACCTGATAAAGCTGCAGCCGGGCGGCATGGACGAACAAGTCTTGCACCGCGTTGAAGGCAGCATCCACCGGGCCGTCGCCAACCGCGTCGGTGCTCTTAATCTCGCCGTCGATTTCCAGCTCCAGCCCGGCTTTTGGCGGCTGGTGCCTGGTGCCGCACAAAATTTCCAGGGAAACCAGCTTGATGCGGTCATTGGCGCGCACCACCGTATCGTCAACCAGGGCGACGATATCCTCGTCGAACACCTCTTTTTTCAAATCGGCCAGATCCTTGAACCGCTTGAAGGCGTCCTGGACGGCGTTGTCGCCCAAATCGTACCCCAGCTCCTTCAATTTTTCGCGGAAGGCATGGCGGCCCGAATGTTTGCCGAGGACCAGCTTCGATTCCGAAAGCCCCACCGATTCCGGCGTCATGATCTCGTAGGTCAGGGCGTTCTTGAGAACCCCATCCTGATGGATGCCGGCTTCGTGGGCGAAGGCATTGGCGCCGACGATGGCTTTGTTCGGCTGCACCGTGAACCCGGTCACCGTGGATACCAGGCGCGAGGCCTTGATGATGTCCTCGGTCCTGACGTTGGTGTGGTAAGGCAGGGAATCCTGGCGTGTCCGGAGCGCCATGATGATTTCTTCCATGGCCGCGTTGCCGGCCCGCTCGCCGAGGCCGTTGATGGTGCATTCGACCTGCCGGGCGCCGGCAGCCACGGCGGCCAGCGAATTGGCCACCGCCAGACCCAGATCGTTATGGCAATGCACCGATAGCACCGCCTTGTCCATGTTCGGCACCCTTTCCTTGAGCATGGTGATGATGGCGGCGAACTCGTTGGGCAGCGCATAGCCGACGGTGTCGGGAATATTGATGGTGGTGGCGCCGGCGTCGATGGCGGCTTCGACGCAACGGCACATGAAATCCATTTCCGTCCTGGAGCCGTCCTCGCACGACCATTCCACATCGTCGGTGAAGTTGCGCGCCAGGGTGACGCTGTCGATGACCGCCTGATAGACCTCATCGGGCTGCATCTGCAGCTTGTGCTTCATGTGCAGCTCGCTGGTCGAGATAAATGTGTGGAGGCGCGCCCGCTCCGCCGGCTTGATGGCTTCGGCGGCGCGCTCGATATCCATGGCGCCGGAGCGCGCCAGACCGCAGACAACCGATCCCTTGACAACCTTGGCGATCTCGTTGACCGCCTCGAAATCCCCCGCCGAAGCGATGGGAAAACCGGCTTCGATAATATCGACGCCCATTTCCTCGAGAACCTCGGCAATGCGCAGCTTTTCATTGAGGTTCATGGAGGCGCCCGGCGACTGCTCGCCGTCGCGCAAGGTGGTGTCGAAGATGGTGATACGCGTCGTATCCATTTCCGTGCTCATTGGACTGGGCCTTTCAAACAAATTGTAATGTTGCGACTGGGAGCGCGTATATCCCCTGAACACGGTGCGCCGGATTTAAGGTGCGTTCAGGGGCGCCTAAGTCGCAGAGCCAGGCCGAGGCAAAGATCGCCGGTGGTGCGCAAAATCGCGCGCGCGGAAACAGCGCCAGCGGACCTCGGGGAATCTAAGGTCCGGCGGGTGGCAACTGTTGCTCTGCAATGTTGCAGAGGAGCCATCATCGTCTCCGCTTATCGATCGTTCAATTCCGCCGCAAGCAGCGGTACAAAGCGCATAAAAACAAGGGTTTAGACGCGAAGTCAACAGATTTCGTTAAGATTGCGGGTTCTTACATGTCATCGCGCCCGATTAACACCGCCCTCAGATCGAGACCACGTCGAACCAGCCGTCGGTTACTTCTTCGATGGGCAGGACTTTTTTGTGCCCGATCAGGAACGCCTCGCCTTCGCGGGCGAGTTGGTATTCGTAGCGGCCGCTGCGAAATTCCTGGCCGCGCCAGTGGCTCCAGCTGGCAACCATGAAATTGGCCCGGGCCGTTACCACCCCGTCATCGCCCGCTTCAGCCGTTACGTTGCTGATCTGATGGCAGGTGCGCGGCAGTTGCGCCGAGGCTTCCGAGGTGCCGGTGCGGATGCGAAAGATGCGGTCTTCGAGGCCGGCGCGTGACGTGATGTAGATCAGATTGATGGACAGTTCGGGATCGCTCACCGGCGCCCCCCGCATGGTATAGGACGGCACCCAAAACACCGCGTCCTCGGCATAGAGGGCGAGCCAGTCGTCCCAGCGCCGCTCATCCAGCATCAAGGCTTCACCGTAGAGAAACCGAGCCACCTCGGCGCTCAGAGACGCGTCAGCCATGCCCGGCGCCGGTGGCGCTACCGCCCCCCTTGGCGCCGGCCATCATCTTCACCCATTGGCGGTAGACCCCCTGCAGCGTGATCTCGTGGGTGAATTGGTCCGAGCTCAATTCCGGCTCGATGCCGAGCTCCTTGGCCGGGCCGTCGGGCCCCGGCGTGGCGGCGCGCATGCCCCGGCTCATATCGCTGCGATGCCCGGCGGCGGCCATATTGCCCTGGTGGGTTCGTTCGAAAATGGCCACATCGTCGGGGGTGGACATGCCGGTGGGCATGAAAAAATCCTCGAATTTGCGGAGCCGGGCGGCGCGCAGTTCGGGCGCCTCGCCGACCGGCGCCAGGCACCAGGACGATATTTCGGTGCGGTCGATGGCCAGCGGCCTGTAGGTGCGGATATAGGTGCTGGCCAATTCGTTGACCAAAAGGTTGGGGAAAACGGTCACGTGGCGGGATCGCTCCAGCGCCCATTTCGCTCGGCCCGGCGGCAGTGATTTTTCAATCGCGTCTTTCATGGCGTAGACCGGATAAACCTCCGGCGTTTCCTTGTCGGCCCAGAACGCCGTGTGGCCGTTGCCGGGGGCGTACATGCCGGCCGCCACGCGCCCCCCCAGGCGCCCGGTTTCGGTTTTTTCAAGCCCGGTATTACCGCTGATTTCGTCCCGGTAGACCATGGTGGCGGCGAAGTTTCCATGCACGGTCAAGGCGTGGTACGGATCGGGGCCGTTGTCGTGCAGAACCTTCCAATTGCAGTTGACCGTGTGGATGGAGGCGCCGGCGACCACCTCCAGTGGGTGCGGCGCCGGCGCGCAAAAGAGATCGAGAAACGCGGTGACCGGCCCCAGATGCTCTTCGAGAGTGCTCACATCCGCATTCAGGCTGGCAAACACCAGGCCGCGATAGGTATCCAGCCGGGCAACCGGTTTCAAATCGAAGCGCGACTGGTCGAAATCGTCTTCCGGCCAGCCGACGCGCCGCAGCTTGATGCCGGTGCATTTGCCGTCCGTGTTGAAGCGCCAACCGTGATAGGGGCAGGCAATCTCGGTCATCGTGCCGGCGCGGCAATCGGTCAGCAGGTTGCCCCGGTGCGAGCAGGCATTGATAAAGCCGCCAAGGGCGCCGCCCTTCCGGCGGATCACGAACACCGGCTGGCGGCCGATATGGGTGGCCACGTAATCGCCCGGCTCATTCAGCAGGCCTTCCGGGCACAGGAACACCCAATTGGCTTCAAAAATATTTTTGTATTCGGCCTCCAGGATTTCGGGATCGTTATAGACGCGCCGGTCCACCTGAAAGACGCCGTCTTCCGGCCGGTCATCCACCAGCGCCGCAAAATCCCCAGGGTCGTTGCTTCGTTCCGTCACGCCTGCCTCCTACGGTCAACATTTGGCAATCCCAGCCAATCCAACTTTAACTATAGCCGAATACCCGGGGAAAAACGAAATGCTCTCATCGCAAGATAACGAAGTCCTGTGCCGGGCCGGCGCCGGTGAGCCTATGGGCGAGCTATTCCGCTGCGTCTGTCGCGGCTGGAAATCGGGCGGGGACGATGCGTACCCGGGCGCTTGCCCGATGCAAAGGAATCGCGCGGCGCACCGCGCCTACCCGGAATACAGATTTGTTCCCATCAATTTGATTCCTATTTATCCGGAACTGCTCTAACCGTAAAGGCGGCGACACAAAGCCCACGCCTGACGGCATCACCATCTATGACGGCGCCGGCGCCCGCGATGTTAATATCCCGGCGGACCGGTTCCTCGCCTCGCGCCCGTCGGTGATCCGGGAACTGGCGGGCGCCATCGCATGCGGCACGCCGGCCAGACGCAACGGTCCTTGGGGCCGGGTCGGCCTGCAATCCGCCCTCGCCATCCAGCAATCGGCAGCGGAACGGTGGCAAGTGGTTTTTTAGTTCTTCGACTTATCGACCAGCGCGCCTTCGGTGATCCAGGGCATCATGTCGCGCAGCTTCTGGCCGACCTCCTCGATATCGTGGGCGGCGGCGGCTTTGCGCATGGCCTTGAAACCAGGCGAGCCGACCTTGCTTTCCAGCATCCATTCCTTGACGAATTTGCCCGATTGGATGTCGGTCAAGACCTCCTTCATGCGCGCCTTGACACTGGCATCGATGATGCGCGGGCCGGACACGTAATCGCCGTATTCGGCGGTGTTGGAGATCGAATAGCGCATGTTGGCGATGCCGCCCTCATACATCAGATCGACGATCAATTTAACCTCGTGCAGGCATTCGAAATAGGCCATTTCCGGTGCGTATCCGGCCTCGACCAGGGTTTCGTAGCCCGCCGTCACCAAGGAAGTGAGGCCGCCGCAAAGCACCGTCTGCTCGCCAAAGAGATCGGTTTCGCACTCTTCTTTGAAGGTGGTCTCGATGATGCCGGAGCGGCCGCCGCCGATGGCCGAACCGTAGGAGAGGCCGATCTCGAGGGCGGCGCCCGATACGTCCTGAAAAATGGCGACCAGACACGGCACGCCGGCGCCGCGCACATATTCGGAGCGCACCGTATGACCGGGGCCCTTCGGCGCGATCATGAAAATGTCGATGTCGTCGGGCGGCTCGATCAGGCCGAAATGGATGGAAAGGCCGTGCGCGAAGGCGATGGCGGCGCCCGGCTTGATATGGCCCTTGAGCTCATTGTTATAGAGATCCTGCTGGGTCTCGTCGGGCGCCAGGATCATAGTGATATCGGCCCATTCGACCGCCTCGGTGGGGGTCATGACCGGCAGGTTTTCGGCCTTCGCCTTGGCTTCCGAGCCGGAGCCCTGGCGCAGCGCGACGGCGATGTCCTTGACCCCGGAATCACGCAAATTCAAGGCGTGGGCGTGACCCTGGCTACCATAGCCGATGACCGCCACCTTCTTGTTTTTGATCAGATTGATATCCGCGTCTCGGTCATAAAATACCCGCATGGTTCGATCCCTCAAATTCTATACAATTAAGTTTAGGCGCCGCGCCCGATGGCGACGACACCGGTTCTCGATACATCCGCGAGGCCGATCGGTTTCATCAATTCGATGAATGCGTCCAGCTTGTCGGTCTGGCCGACCACCTCGAATACGAAGGACGCATTGGTGCTGTCGACCACATGAGCCCGGAATATATCGGCGATACGCAGGGATTCAACCCGCTGTTCACCGGTTCCGGCGACTTTCACCAGCGCCATCTCGCGCTGCACCGACGGTCCGTCCATGGTCAGATTGGCGACGTTGTGCACCTGCACCAACCGGTCGAGCTGGGCCCGGATCTGTTCGATCGTCATCGGCGTGCCCGATGTGACGATGGTGATTTTGGAAAGGTTTTCTTCCTCCTCCACCTCCGAGACGGTCAGGCTTTCGATATTGTAGCCGCGCCCGGAAAATAATCCGACGACTCGGTGCAAGACGCCCGCCTCGTTATCGACCAGCACCGAAAATGTATGTTCCTGAATTTCGTCATCGCGCATGGCAATGGCTCCCCAATAGACCCATCAGGCCATCACGTTGTCGCGGTCGTCGACGGTGGCCATTTGCTGTTTGGGCCCGAGAACGATATCGTTGTGCGCCGCGCCGGCGGGGATCATCGGAAACACATTTTCATCCCGGGCGACCGCCATGTCGAGAAACACCGGCCCCGGCGTGTTCAGCATTTCGGCGATGGCGTCCGCGGTCTGGTCCGGCCGGTCAGCGCTCAAGGCGGTGAACCCAAAGGCTTCGGCCATCTTGATGAAATCCGGGCCGCCCTTGAGATCGCAATAGGATTCGTGGTTGTCGTAGAACAATTCCTGCCATTGGCGGATCATGCCGAGGACCTTGTTTTTGAGGTTTAGAATTTTCACCGGCAGGTTGTTCTTGGAAATGGTGACCATCTCCTGAACGTTCATCATCAGCGAGCCTTCGGAGGTGACGCAGATAACTTTGGAATCGGGATGCGCCACCTGCACGCCCATGGCCGCAGGAACGCCGTAGCCCATGGTGCCGAGCCCGCCCGACGTCATCCAGCGGTTGGGCTCGTCGAAACGCAGATACTGGGCCGCCCACATCTGATGCTGGCCGACATCGGTGGTGACGTAGTAATCGGAACCGGCCAAGGACTTGTGCAGGGTTTCCAGCGCGTATTGCGGCTTGATCGCGCCATCGCCGTCTTGATCGTAGGCGAGGCAATCGATGCCGCGCCATTTATCGATGGTCTTCCACCAGGATTTGAGCGCCTTGGCATCGGGCTTTAATTTTTTCTCATTCCAAAGCCGGTTCATGGCGGCGAGGGTTTTGGCGGCATCGCCGATGACGGCGACATCGACAGCGATGTTCTTGTTGATCGACGACGGATCGATATCGATGTGAATTTTCTTGGCGCCCGGCGCAAAGGCATCGGTGCGCCCGGTGACCCGGTCGTCGAAACGGGCGCCCACATTCAGCATCACGTCGCAGTCATGCATGGCGAGGTTGGCTTCGTAGGTTCCGTGCATGCCGGGCATGCCGATATAGAGGGGATCGGACGCCGGAAATGTGCCCAGGCCCATGAGCGTCGTCGTACAAGGATAGCCCGTGGCGCGCACCAGTTGGGCCAACTGGGTGGATGCCTCCAGGCCCGAATTCACGATGCCGCCGCCGGCATAGATAATCGGCCGCTTGGCCGAGCTCAGCAGATCGAGGGCGTCCTCGACCGCCTTCGGGTCGGGCTCCAGGCGCGGCTTGTAGTTGCGCGGCTCGGACTTCTCGGGACCCACATAGAGGCCGGTGCCGAGGATCACGTCTTTCGGGATATCGACCAGCACTGGGCCGGGGCGCCCGTGCGTCGCCACGTAAAAGGCTTCGTGCAGGACGCGGGCCAGATCGTCGGTCGATTTGACCAGGTAATTATGCTTGGTCGCCGAACGCGTGATGCCGGTAGTGTCGGCTTCCTGGAAGGCGTCGTTGCCGATCAGGTTGGAGGTCACTTGGCCGGTCAGGCAGACCACGGGAACGCTGTCCATCAACGCATCCACCAGGCCGGTGACGGTGTTGGTGGCGCCGGGTCCGGATGTGACCATGACCACGCCGGGCTTGCCGGTGGAGCGGGCATAGCCTTCGGCCGCGTGCACGCCGCCCTGTTCGTGGCCGACCAGGATATGGCGCAGGCGGTTTTGCTTGTAGATCTGGTCATAGAGCGGCAGGGTCACGCCGCCGGGATAGCCGAAAACCACATCGACATCCTGATCCATCAGCGCCTTCAAGATGATCTCGCCGCCGATAAACCGCTTTTCAGCCATTGTTTCCTCCTGGATCATATCGTTATTAATCGCTGACCGGGGTCCGGACCAGATATCCGGCCCCAAACGCAACCGCGCGCCAAGGTCCACCTTACCAGCACCCAGCCGGACAGCGGTTCCGTGACGCGAGGAGGCGGAAGCTAACCTTTTAATTATGCGCCGTCAACAGGAAATTGCGAATATTTGAAAAGATTTCATTGCAAAACCTTTCCGAATATTGCGCCGATACCCGGATATTGGGTTCGATTTGATTACGGAACCAGGTTTGCTGGCGTTTGGCGAAGCGCCGCGTGGCCTGCTTGGCGGCTGCGGTCGCCTCCGCTAGGGTCCGATCCCCGTGCAGATGGGCCAAAAGCTCGCGCACGCCGAGGGATTTCATGGCCGGCAGGGCGGCGTCCAAGCCCAAGGCTTGCAGCGCCGCCGCTTCCTTTAGCGCGCCGGCCACCAGCATGGCGTCAAAGCGGGCATCGGAGGCGGCGTTCAGGGTGTCCCGGGGCGGATCCAGAAAGATGGTCAGGAAGCGCGCCTCGGGGACGGTTGGCAGCGGCGCGCCCGCGTGCCAGTCGGTCAGGCTGCGCCCGGTGGCCCGGTACACCTCCATGGCGCGGAGCACGCGCTGGCGGTCAGCGGCGGGCAGGCGGCGGGCGGCCGCGTCATCCACCTCGGCCAGTTTGGCGTGAAAGGCCTCGGGCCCGAGTTCGGTTCGGAGGGCTTGCACCTGGTTGCGCACTTCTTTTGGCACGGCGGGAATTTTGCTCAGGCCTTCGGTCATCGCCTTGATGTAGAAGCCGGTGCCGCCGGCCAGCACCGGCAACCGGCCCGCAGCCCAGACGCGGCGCATTTCGGCGCCCGCCAAATCGCACCAACGGGCGGCCGAGCAGGGCTCCGATGCGGACAGGAACCCATACAGCCGGTGCGGCACACGGGCTTCGTCGGCGGTCGAAGGTCGCGCCGTCAGGATACGCAATTCGGCATAGACCTGCATCGAATCGGCATTGATGATGGTGCCGCCGAATTCTTCGGCCGCCGCCAGGGCGAGGCCCGATTTGCCGCTGGCGGTGGGTCCGGCGATGATCAGCGCGGGTTTGCTGTTGGGCGCCTGCCTAGGGGCGGACATGGAGACGGACGTGGGGGCGGACGCGGGCCGCCGGAGAGAGATTAATCGCCGACCCAGACCGTGTTGTGCTTGGCGGCCACCGCCTTGCCGGTTTCGAAATCGGCGCGCTGTTCCGGGGTCAGCGCCGTCATGTCGCGGAACATGGCCTCGGTGGTGCCGGGCGAATAGACCAGCAGCATGCGGATGCCCTGATCGCCGGCGACCACCTGATGCGGCAGGCCGGGCGGAATATGGAACATGGAACCGGGAGTGCCCTCATGCTCCTCGTCGCCGAGGATGAAGGTGGCGCTGCCCTCGATCACATAGAATGTCTCGTGGTTTTGCGGATGCATGTGGCGCCTGGACGCAAAGCCCGGCGGGCAGCGTTCCTCGCAAACTTCGTAGGCGCCGCCGGTGTCAGCCGCCGTCACCTTGACGAACATGTCGTTGGCCCGCTTGTAAAGATTGCCGTCGTCCGGCCCGATCACCTTGCCTTTTTCCATCAACCCGCTCCCTAAAATTCCCATTCCCCGCTTACCGATGGATCATAAACCAGGAATTGATCCTAGTCCAAGGGGAGCGAGATCAATCCGTCGGCCAGCTTGGGCTCGAACCAGGTGGTTTTGGGCGGCATGATCTGGTCGGCGTCGGCGACCGCCATCAAATCTTCCATCGCCGTCGGATACAGCGCGAAGGCCGCCGCCCAGCCATCGCTATCGACGCGCTTCTCCAATTCCGCCATGCCCCGGGATCCGCCGATGAAATCGATGCGCGGATCGGTGCGCGGATCACCGATGCCCAGCACCGGCTCCAAAATTTCAGCGCTCAAGATACTGACATCGAGCCGCTCCAGGGGCGCCGCGTCCGCCGGCGGCGGGGATTTGAAGTGCAAATCGTGCCAGCCGCCATCCAGATAAAGCCCGAAGCTGGCGGGCTGGCCGGGCTTGGCCGGGCCAGCCAGCGCCGCCACATCGAACGAACCTCGAAGCCGGTCCAAAAATTCCGCCGGCGCCATGCCGGCCAGATCACGGACTACCCGGTTGTAATCCAGTATCTGCACCTCGTCGGCGGGGAAGCTGACGATCAGGAAATAGCCGGCGCGATCGATGCCCCGCGCCTCGGCAACCCGCGCCGCCGCCGCCGAGCGGTGATGCCCGTCGGCGATATAGATAACCCCCAGCCGGTCGAAGGCTTCGGTCACGCCGGCGATGTCGTCCGCCCGATCGATGGTCCACAACGTGTGGCGAATGCCCTCGTCGATTTCGGCGCCGTAATCGGGCCTGCCGGCGGCGACGCGCGCGATGATTTCGGCAAGGGCGGCATCGGATTTATGCATCGTGAACACCGGCCCGGTGTGCGCGCCGACGGCTTCGATCTGCTGCACCCGGTCGTCTTCCTTGTCGGGGTGGGTCAGTTCATGTTTGCGGATCAGGTTGGCCTCGTAGGCGGGAACCGATCCGCCGGCGGCCAGACCGGTTTGCACATGGGCGCCCATTTGCACCCGGTAAATATAATAACAAGGGTTTTGGTCCCGGCGCAGCACGCCATCATCGATCAGGCGCGCCATGTTTTCACCGCCCTTGGCATAAACCTCCGGTGCGTGCGCATCGGTATCCGGCGGCAAATCGATCTCCGGCTTGGAAATATGCAGGAAACTGTTGGGCTTGCCGGCTGCCAGGGCGCGCGCCTCTTCGGAATTCAAGACGTCGTAAGGCGGCGCCGCGACTTCGGCGGCGCGCTCCGGCGCCGGCCTCAGCGCGGCAAAGGGCTGGACCAGATGTGGCTTGGCGACATCATTCACGGTCAGGCATCATAACCGCTGGCACTCGATGGTCCAGTACCAATGGTCCAGCGCCAGGGGCCCCTGTGGCGGACGTTTATTTTTTGGCGGCGATCTGAAGGGCGACGAAGCGCAGGCCCGATTGCCCCTCGACCAGCAGCAACACCGATTTGCGGCCATCCTCTTGCGCTTTTTCGACCCGGGCCACCACATCGCTCGGCGAGCGCACGTCGTCCTGGCTGATCTCGACAATAACGTCGCCGGGGCGGATACCCTTGGCTGCGGCGGCGCCGTCTTTATCGACTTTAACCACGACCACGCCGCGGGCGTTTTTCTTGAGTTTGAAGCGCTTGCGCAGGCTCGAATTCAGGCGCGCCACGGAAAGTCCGAGCCCGGCAACCGACAGCTCTTCGGACTTGCCGGTTTCGTCATCGTCTTCCGAAGGGAGCGCGGCGACCTGTTCTTCCTTCAATTCACCGACAGCCAGCTCGGTGACGACCAATTTGCTGTCCCGCCAAACCTCGACCTTGACCACCTTGCCGATCTTGGTGTCGGCAACGATGCGCGGCAGGTTCTGCATTTCAGAGACATTCTTGCCGTTAAAGGTAAGAATGATATCGCCCGATTTGATGCGCCCGGATTCGGCCGGGCTGCCCTCGGTAACGCTGGCCACCAGCGCGCCGCGCGCTTTGTCGAGGCCGAGGCTTTCGGCGATTTCATCGGTGACCCACTGGATGCGGACGCCGAGCCAGCCGCGCCGGGTCCGCCCAAAGGAGCGCAATTGTTCGATGACGCCGCGCGCCGTCGATGACGGGATCGAAAAGCCGATTCCGACGCTGCCGCCCGACGGTGAAAATATCGCGGTATTGATGCCGACCACTTCGCCGTCCAGATTGAACAGCGGGCCGCCCGAATTTCCCCGGTTGATGGAGGCGTCGGTCTGGATGAAATCGTCATAGGGGCCGGAATTGATATTGCGCCCGCGCGCCGAAACAATGCCCGCCGTCACGCTGCCGCCGAGCCCGAAGGGATTGCCGATGGCCAGCACCCAATCGCCGACCCGCAAGGTGTCGGAATCACCGAATTTCACCGATGTCAGCGGCGATTTCGGTTGCACCCGAAGCACTGCGATATCGGTCTTCGGATCGCGGCCAACCAGCTTCGCCTTCAGACGGGTATCGTCATGCAGGATGACGGTGATTTCGTCGGCGTCCTGGATCACGTGGTTGTTGGTAACGATCATGCCGGAGCCATCGATGATGAAACCGGAGCCCAGCGAGGTCGACCGGCGCTGGCGCGGGCTCGGCTGGTTGCGGTCGAAGAAATCCTTGAAGAAATCCTCGAACGGCGAGCCGGGAGGGAATTGCGGAAGCGGCTGCTGGCGGCGCCCCGAAACCGTTGACGTTGTCGAGATATTGACCACCGCCGGCAGCAGCTTCTGCGCCAGGTCGGCAAAGCTGTCCGGAGCGCCGCGCGCCTGGGCGCCGCCGGCCACCAGCATCAGGCCCAGCGCAAACACCAGCGCCGTCAGAAACCGGGTATTTGCCGATACCGCGAACGCGCCCCCCAAAGAACGGTTCTGCAACCTTTGGCAAGCTGCCTGGATTTTGCCGGACACCATCATTTTGCTCATCGAACTCCGCTTTCCACTCATCAATGCGATCCTCTGCGCGATCATCTGCCGCGCGATTACGCCGCAGGCCACTATATATACCGCAGGCACATGGAAAACAGTGAAAATTCCCGGTGCGGCGTCGTAAAATTTTGGTGACCGGGTTGATTTCCCGGTCAGCGTCGCAACAGCCACACGGCGCCGACCCCGACCACCGCCGCAACCAGACCGGCGCGCCGCAGATTTCCCGACGATTGGCCGAGCGCTTGCGCCATAAATCGCTTCATGGCGCCCGGAAACAGCGCATAGAGCGCGCCTTCAATGGCGACCGCCAAGGCCAGGCCGGTCGCCAGGGCCGCCGCCAACTCGCTCATCCAATTACCTTCCTGGCGGATCCAAGGCTAGGCTGAGATCATTGGCGCGTATTGCCGGCACCCGATCCGGTTGCCGGACGGCCATCCTGGCTACCGAAAAACCGGAAGAAATCGCCTTCGTTGGGCGAGCCGATAAATTTGGTGGATTCGCCGCCGAGCCCTTCGCGCAGCGCATTCATGGAGACCAGGAAATCGAAAAATTCGCGGTCCCTTCCATAGGCGTCATTGTAGATACGCTGGGCCTCGGCCTCGCCCTCGCCGCGCAGGATTTCCGACGTCTTGCGCGCCTCGGCGCGAATGATGGTCGCCTCCTTGTCGGCGGTGGCGCGGATGGTGCGCGATTCCTTATCGCCCTCGGCCCGGATTTTACGGGCCTCCTGCTCGCGCTGGGTCTGCATGCGGCGGAAGATGGCTTGGCTGTTTTCCGGCGGCAGATCGACGCGCTTGATGCGCACATCGATCACTTCGATGCCGAATTCCTTGCCCTGCACTTTGACCCGGTCGGCGATCTCGCGCATCAGTTTGGCGCGCGCGTCGGTCAACAGGGTGGCCAGGGTGGCGTTGCCGAAGACCGAGCGCAGGTTGGAGGAGATCAGCCGGTCGAGGCGCAGCTCCATGCCCTGCTCATTGGTCACGGTCTGGAAAAACCGCAACGGATCAATGATCTTATAGCGGGCGAAAGAATCGACCACCAATTGCTTTTGGTCCTGGGTCGGCACTTCGGCGGCGCGCGCGTCATAATCCAGGATGCGCTTGTCGAAGCGGACCACGTCTTCGAAGAACGGCACCTTGACCTTGAGGCCGGGATCCTTGATCACCCGTTGCGGGTCGCCGACAAGAAGCACCAGCACCTGTTCACGCTGATTGACGGTATACAATGTGCCAAATAGCACAATACCGATCACCACAATGATAACGCCGATGATGGCGAGGCTTATTTGTTTCATCAGTTGCCTCCCGCCCGGTCGGCGCGGTTCCGAAGTTCCGGAAGTGGCAGATAAGGCACCACCCCCGAGCCGCCCCTGGAATTGTCGATCAGAACCTTATCCATGCCGCTCATCACCTCTTTCATGGTTTCCAGGTACATGCGGCGTTTGGTGACAATCTTGTCATTTCGGTACTGTTTGAGGACCGAGATGAAGCGCTGCGACTCACCCTCGGAGACGGCAATTTTTTCGGCCTTGAAGGCTTCGGCCCCATTGGTAATTTGCGCCGCCTCACCCTGGGCCCGCTGGGTGATCTCATTCAAGTAGGCGGTTGCCTCGTTGATGGCGCGTTCCATATCGGCGCGCGCCGCCTGCACGTCGCGGAAGGAATCGAGCACCGATGCCGGCGGGTTGATGTCCTGAATAACCACGTCGGTCACCTCGATGCCGGACTGATAGTCGTCCAAGATGGATTGCGTCAGCGCGATGGCTTCGGAGCTCATCTTGTCGCGGCCCCTGGTGCGGATAAACTCGAACTGGTTGTGGCCGAGAATTTCGCGCATGGCGCTCTCCGATGCCGCCTTCACGGTCAGTTCCGGGTTGCGCACGTTGAACAGGAATTTTTCCGCATCCTTGATGATCCAGAACGTCACCG
>JAYGEH010000511.1:0-2705 GCA_046582475.1 Rhodospirillales bacterium | reverse complement strand
CGATCTGCGGAGAGCATTATGGCCAGCGGCCATGGATCAGTGCCGCACAAACAGGCCGGACACATGGCAGCACCGACCAGCGTTGTATTTAAGTCAAATTAGTCCTTGCCAACAGGGAGCCGTCCACACATGGCTAAAAGCAGACCTCCCGGTGCCTCAAACTTAATGTCCGCTTTGCCCCCGAAAGCCGACATTCCGCGGTATTCCCCGGAATGACCGCTTGTGACCCGGAGCGGACCTTGGCTAGGGCTCCAAGTGGCGGAGCTGCGGCGCAACCTCTTCCATAAAACGTGTCATGGACCGTGCTCGTTTTTCGCGCGTAGCCCAGTCTTTTCCGGTAACAATCAGAAACGTGCCAAACCCGCCGGAGGCATCATAGAAGTCACGGATTTGACCGGCAATTCGGTCCGGCTCGCCAAGATAGTAGAACCCTGCTTCCACCAGCGCCTCAATCCCACGCTCGTCGTTTGGCACCTCAAGATCGTAGACTGCTTTAAGCATCTTGAGGAAGCCACGTTCAGCCTGAATACCGATCTCGTAGGTAACCGATGGGCGAAGATCCTCCAAAGCTTCTTCATAGGAATCCGCGACATAGACGATCCGCGAGGTCGTGATGTTCTTTCGTGCCCCGGCAACGCCGGCATCGGCCGCATATTTCACATAATTATCCGCCTTGGAACGTACCCGGTCTGCGCCCTCGAGAAACGCCATCACTAGCGTATAGCCGCGTTCGGCGGACATCTTGATGATGTCCTCTGTATCGGTCGCGGTTGCCATCGGCATGTGAGGCGACGACAGGGGTTTGGGCAAGGCGACCACGCCTTTGCCTTTCCAATGCACGCCGTCCCAGTCGAAGACCTCGTCACTGGTCCAGCATTTGAGAATGAAATCGAGTGATTCCTGGAGCCGGGCGTGGCGATCTTCAAATGACAGGCCGCGCTCTTCGCAGAAAAGGGGCAATGGAAAACCCGTTCCAAATCCAAAAATAAACCGTCCTTGACCGAGAAGATGCTCGGTAACCGCCGCTTGGATCGCCACATCAAGGGGATGCTCAATATGAAGCAATTTGACCGCCGCGCCCATGCGGATTTGCGTCGTCAGACCGGCCGCCTTGCACATTAGGAGTTCCGGCGCGGGAAGGTTGTCTACACGATTGATATAGGGCGGTTCGCCGTGATGCGCGCTGATATAGGCATCCCGGAACCCCAGCTTGTCAGCCAGTACAATTTCGTAGATGTCTTCTTCGTAGGTATTTGCAGCGCTGGTGTGCGGGCGGAACCCGTTTGAAAAAATTCCGAAATGCATGGGTGATTTACTCCGACGATTGGCAGAATTGGATGCGAATTTATTGCGCCAAGTATCATTATCAAGGCTGTATTCGCAATCCGATTACTCCGTGATGATATCGTCGCGGTGAGGAACCAAGTCAGCCGACTGGAGTGCCGATTGTTCAGTTCGAATGCGCGATGACCATTGCCGGCTAAACCCGGTCATTCAGAAGCAGGAATTTAATGTCGGCTTTGACTCCGGAAGCGGACCTACCCAGCAAATCGGCTGAATGGCGGCTTCTGACCTGAAGCCGCCCCTATCTTAGTCGTCCTCGCCGGGCTGGTAGTAGTTTCCGGTGCCCCCCGGGGCGATCTCCGGCGATTTTGGCTTGGCCGTTTTATTGTTTTTCATTGCCCGGGCCATATCGTCGACCGCCTGTTGTCCGGCCCGAATCAAGCCGGCACGAAGGCGCTCTTGATCACGCTCGTATGATGCTGCGCGCTCACTGAAAAACGGAACGAGCTGCTTGGCCACCCGGTTTTCCTGGTAGGTGAGGGCGTTGCCCAGAGCTTCCTCGATATCTTCGACGGCGGTCCAGGATGCCTTGTAGTGGATGAATCCGCCACGGCCGACAATCCAGGTCATGTTTGGAAGCAGCCCGTATGCGTGATGAGCCGTGCCTGCCATATCGTCCAACAAGATTTGGCGATTGATATTGGCCTCGGCTCGAAACTGCCCGGCATGGTCTCGCTTGTCCTCCATCGAGGAGAGAGGCGGTAGGTTTTCGCCGGGATGGGCTTCTCTGGTGTAAATGAATATCGAGCGCACGGCTCGGTTCGCGTAACGGGCGGCGACGTCTTCCATATCCTCGGCCGCCACCGCGCAGAAGGGTCAGGAAAACGAGCCAAATTCGATGACCGCGATCCCTGACTTCCAAAGTTCCTTCATTTCCACCGTATTGCCGGTTGCCAAATCCTCTAACGGAAAGCTTGGCGCCCGCATGGCCGCTTTGGGGGCGTTCTCGGAGAAATTGTTGAACTCCTCGGTATGAAGATTGAACGTCGAATAGTGGTAGGGAATTGTCGTCGTGTCCATTTTGCGTCCTCCCGTTGTCGGCACCGCCGATTTTAGCGCATTTCATTGTCGCGTTAATCCGCTCAATAAAAAGCGTAACTCAGGTTTACCGACTGGCGCAAGTAGACCCAAGTTGAGAGCCGAGGTGATACCAATTATTCAAAGATACAGACGGGTGTGGACCAGACAGGGAGATCATATTGGACCATCGAATGACCGGTTATGGCTGTCTCGGCTAAAACCGGTCATTCAGGCGCAGAAATCTAACGTCCGCTCTTACCCCGAAAGCGGTCATTCAGCGGGAATCCCCTGAACGACAGGTTTTGACACAGGCCGTGTGGAAACGCATTCCGGCTGCTCGG
>JAYGEH010000061.1:0-26706 GCA_046582475.1 Rhodospirillales bacterium | reverse complement strand
CATCGCCGGTTACGATGCCCGGCGCAACGCCATCCGACCCATGCGCCAGGTGATGACCGATACATACGGCACCGCCGAGGATTACGGCTGGTCCGAGAACGCCGCCCGCCGCCTGTCGGCGCCCGATGCCCGGGCCGGTTTTCGCGCGTTTTTGGAAACCCACGGCTTCGATCTGGAATAGATGTGATGGCAGAGGACGCGCGGGGACTTCCCTTCACCATTTCCAGCGACGCGGCGGCGGACGCCTTCAATGGCGCCATGCAAAGCTTTTTCGACTGGCGCACGGATGTCATGGACCGCTTGAACGGAGCCCTCGGCGCCGATCCGAATTTCGCCCTGGCGCACGCCGTGAAGGGGCTGATGCTGTTCAGCCTGCGCCAGCCCGCCGCCCATGCCAGCGCCGCCAAAAACCTGGCGGCGGCGCAATCGGTTCAAGCCAATTGCACGGCGCGCGAAAGGGCCTATATCGCCGCGCTGGCGGCGTCCTTGGAAGGCGATTTGCTGCGCGCCGTCAGCCTCTTTGAGCAGATTGCCATCGATCATCCCACTGACCTGCTGGCCATCCGATTGGCCCAGTTGGAACTGTTTTGGCTGGGCGAGGCCAATTGGGCGCGCGACATCTCCGAGCGCGCCGCCCGGTCCTGGTCGGCGGCGGTTCCGGGCTATGGCGGCTTCCTGGCGGTACGCGCCTTCGGGCTCGAAGAAGCCGGCCAGTTGGACGACGCCGAAGCGGCCGGGCGCCAGGCTATCGAGATCGATCCCGGCGATTGCTGGGCGGCGCATGCGGTGGCCCATGTGATGGAGATGCAGGGGCGATTGGGCGACGGCGCCCAGTGGCTGGACGGCTTGGCCGGCCATTGGGACGGCGCCAATCATATTGTCCATCATCTCTGGTGGCACCGCTGCCTGTTTGCGACCGAGGCCGGCAACAACGACGAAGCGCTTTCCGTCTATGACCAATTTGTGCGCAATCCGGACTCGCCCCTGGTTCAGGCGATGCCGGACTTTTATCTGGATATCCAGAATTGCGCGGCGCTGTTGCTGCGCCTGGAAATGCGTGGGCTGGATGTGGGCACGCGCTGGGACCATATCGCCGATATCGCCGAGGCGCGCATCGGCAACCATGCCAGCCCGTTCACCAGCGCCCACGCCGCCATCACCCTGATGGGCGCCGGGCGCTCAGAAAAGGCGGGGGAATTGCTGCGCCAGATGCGCGCCTTCGCGGCCGCGGGCCAGGGCACCTTGGCGCATCGGTACGCCGTCGCCGCGATCCCCGCCGCCGGCGCCGCCATCGCCCACCGCAAGGGCGATCACGAGGCCGTACTTGACGGTCTTATGCCGCACCGGCGCAGCCTCTGGCAAATGGGCGGCAGCCACGCGCAACGGGATTTGTTCTTCCAGATCCTCGCCTCCTCGGCGCGGGCCTTGGGGCGCCGGGACATTCTCCAAATCGTCCTCGACGATGCCCGCGCCATCGGCTTTGCGCGCCTGGATGCGCGCACCAGCTACGCCGATGCCGTTCAATTCGCAGGCGCTTGAACATGCCAATTCCCATGCAAGCGCAAAACCTCTTGATCCTCATGTCCGACGAGCACAATGCCAGGATGATGGGCTGCGCCGGCCACGATCTGGTGCAGACGCCGAACCTGGACGCGCTTGCGGCGCGCGGCACCCGGTTCGCCGCCGCCTACACCAATTGCCCCATCTGCGTGCCGTCGCGGGCCAGCTTCGCCACCGGGCGCTACGTTCACCAGATCGGCTACTGGGACAATGCCCTCGCCTATGACGGGCACACCCGGGGCTGGGGCCACCGATTGCAGGCGGCGGGGGTCGGCGCCGAAAGCATCGGCAAGCTGCATTACCGCAACGCGGAAGATCCCACCGGCTTCGACGTTCAGCACATTCCCATGCATATCAAGGACGGTATCGGCATGGTGCAGGGCTCGATCCGGGGGCAGTTTCCGGATTTCGTACCGCCGGCGGGCGGCGGCGCGCCCATCATCGCCCAAAATGCGGCGGCCGGCGAGACCGCCTATATCCAATATGACCGCAAGATCGCCGAACGCGCTTGCGATTGGCTGAAAGAGGCTGGCCGGGGTTCCGGCGATAAACCCTGGGTGCTGTTTGTCAGCTTCGTCTCGCCCCATTATCCGCTGGTGGTGCCGGAGGAGTATTTCGACCTCTATCCAATCGCGGACATGCCGGGCGCCAAGCTCGATCCCGAGGACGGCTTTGATCCGCACCCCTGGTCGGCGCGCCTTTCCAAGGGCACCGCCGGTCTCAGCCGGGACCAAAAGCGCCGCGCCCTGGCCGCCTATTTCGGCTTGTGTACATTCGTCGACGATCAGATCGGCCGGGTCCTTGGCGCCCTCGAAGGCGCCGGGCTCGGCGGCGATACTCGGATCATCTACACCAGCGACCATGGCGAAAGCGCCGGCAGCCGCGGCATGTGGGGCAAATCGGTGCTCTACGAAGAAGCCGCCGGTATTCCGTTGATCATCGCCGGTGACGGCGTTGCCGGTGGCACAGTCTGCGCGACGCCGGTCTCGCTGGTCGATGCCTATCCGGCGATTCTGCAATCGGTAGGTCTGAAGGCGCTGGATGGCTTGCCGGGCCGCTCGCTGTTCGAGATCGCCGCCGAAGCCGAAGATGCGGCGCGCCCGGTGTTCTCCGAATACCACGCCATGGGCTCAGCCTCCGGCGCCTATATGGTGCGCCAGGGCCGCTACAAATATATCCACTATGTAGGCTTCCCACCGGAGCTGTTCGATATGATCGATGATCCGGAAGAAACCAAGGATCTTGCCGCCGATCCCGCCTTTGCATCCACCCTGGCGGACTTCGAGGCAAAACTGCGCGCCATCCTCGATCCGATTGCCACCGACGCCCGGGCTAAGGCCGACCAAAAAGCCCTGGTCGAGCGCCACGGTGGACCCGAGGCGGTAACCCGGCGTGCCGCCGGGGCTAAAAATTTCACCGAAGTGCCGCCGGAAATTCTCAGCCAACTCTGAGATGGATTGTTATCCGTTCAGACCGGTCTAGAATAGCCGCCAGCAAATCTGGCTCAGTGAATGCCAAGGAGAGGCACATGGCGGAGCGGGAGGTTCAACGGAGGCTTGCGGCGATACTGGCGGCCGACGTGGCTGGCTATACGCGCCTGATGGAAGACGACACCGACGGCACCGTGGCCGCCTGGCAGGATGCCCGCGAAGAGGTGATCAAGCCCCAGGTCGCTGACCATTCCGGCACCATCGTCAAGCTCACCGGCGACGGCTTCCTGGTCGAATTCGCCACCGTGCAAGACGCCGTCAACTGCGCCATCCAAATGCAATCGGGGCTTGCCGCCAGCAGCCTCAAGTTTCGTATCGGCATCAATCTCGGCGACATCGTCGATGACGGCGAGGATATCCACGGCGAGGGCGTCAATGTGGCGGCGCGGCTGGAAGGACTGGCGGAGCCCGGCGGCATCTGCATATCGGGCATGGTCTACGATTCCATCCGCAACCGCATCGACGCCGTTTTCGAAGACATGGGTGAACAAACGGTCAAAAATGTTTCCGAACCGGTGCATGTGTACGCCATTCGGGCGGACGGAAATGGGGATCATCTTGGCGCCGATCTCGCCATGCAGCGGCCCGCCGTCGCGGTCTTGCCGTTCGATAATATGTTGGGCGATACCGAGCAGGAATATTTCGTCGACGGCCTCACCGAGGACATCATAACCGCGCTGACCGCCTGGCGTTCGTTTCCGGTCATTGGCCGAAACTCGACCTTTACCTTCAAGGGTAAAGCCACCATGGCGCAGGACATCGCCAAGGAACTGAATGCCCGCTACATCCTCGAAGGCAGCGTGCGCAAGTCCGGAGACCGGGTGCGCATAACCGGTCAGTTGCTCGACGCCGAGACCGGTCATCACATTTGGGCCGAGCGTTATGACAGAAACATGTCCGATATTTTCGATCTCCAGGACGAAATTTCCGAACGCATCGTGACCACTTTGGTCCCGGAGCTGGAAAACGCGGCGCGCCAAATTCCGAGTACCGGTTCCAGCCGCAATCTGGGCGCTTGGGACTATTATCTTCGCGGCATGGCATTCTTGAATGAAATTCGGCCCGATACCATCGGCCCGGCCCGAGAGATGTATGAAAAAGCCATCGAAATTGAACCGGAATACGCCCAGGCGCATGCGCGCATTGCCTTAACCCATCATCGGGATCTGTGGATCGAAGTCTCCGACGATGCCGGGCGTTCCATCGAAGCCTGCCTGACATATGCGCTTCGGGCGGTGGAACTGGACGAACAAGACTGCTTGGGTCACTGGGCCTTGGGTCTGGCGTCCATCTGGCAGCGCAATTATGACAAATCGCTGCTCGAGGCCGATACGGCGATCCGGCTCAATCCAACCGATTTGGATGCCTATTTTACACGCGGCGTCGCGCTGCTGATGAGCGGCAGCCCGAAAGAGGCAATTCCAAACATGCTGCGTGCCGTGCAATTCAATCCCCTTGATGGCAGAAACCGGATGTTTTTTGCGCTCATCGCGCGGGCTTTCCTGGATGCGGAAAATTATGACGAGGCGCTGAATTGGGGCCGCCAGGCGTTGCTGCGCGATTCCAATCTCGTCGGCATCCATTATACCATCGCCGCCGCCCACGGATATCTTGACGACGCCATGGCCGCCTGCAAGGTGCTCGAAGATGCCGGGTTGCCTTTGCAGATCCCGGCCGAGACCGCGTTTTGGTGGACGTATCAAAGGGAGTCCAATTTTAACGCGCTCTTGTGCGATGGGCTGCGCAAAGCCGGGATCAAGGAACCGGCGGCTGACTGAGTCCGCCTGCCGCGAGGCCGCCATCCGCATCGGCCGCGAAAGGCTGGGGACCGAAGACGGCTAATCCGCCGCCGCCCATTCGCGCAGCACGTATTTTTGTATTTTGCCGGTTGACGTCTTCGGCAGTTCCACGAAGCGCACGTGGCGGGGGCACTTGTAGCGGGCCATGCTGGCCTGGCAGAATTCGATGATTTCCGCCTCGCTTGGCGCCTCGGCGCCGTCCTTCAATTCGATAAAGGCGCACGGGGTCTCGCCCCATTTCTCGTCCGCTTTGGCGACCACGGCGGCGAGCAGCACCGCCGGGTGGTTGTAGATCACCTCCTCTACTTCGATCGAGGATATATTCTCGCCGCCGGAAATAATAATGTCCTTGGAGCGGTCTTTAAGCTCCACATAGCCGTCCGGGTGCTTGACCCCTAAATCGCCGGAATGGAACCAGCCGCCGGCAAAGGCTTCGCTCGAAGCCTCGGGATTTTTCAAATAGCCCTTCATCACATTGTTGCCCCGGAACATCACCTCGCCCATGGTCTCGCCGTCAGCCGGCACCGGCTGCATGGTATCGGGATCGATCACGGCGAGCTGGTCGAGCACGGCATAGCTCACCCCCTGGCGGGATTTTTTGGCGGCCTGATCGGCGGGCGCCAACGCATCCCAATCCTCCTGCCAGGCAGAGACCGTGGCCGGGCCATAGGTTTCGGTGAGGCCGTATACATGGGTGACATCGAAGCCGGCCTGGTCCATGCCTTGCAATATGGCCGGCGGCGGCGGCGCCCCGGCGGTCATCACCTGGACCCGGTGATCGAAATCGCGGATTTCGTCAGCCGGCGCATTCACCACCATGCCCAGCACGATCGGCGCGCCGCAGAAATGATCGACCCGGTGCTCGGCAATGCCGCCATAGATCGCCTTGGCCGATACGCTGCGCAGGCAAATATTGGTGCCGGCGTAGGCCGCCATGGTCCAGGGAAAGCACCAGCCGTTGCAATGGAACATGGGCAGGGTCCAGAGATAGACCGGGTGCGAGGCCAGGTTCCAGGCCATGCCGTTGCCGAGCGCGTTCAAGTAGGCGCCCCGGTGATGATAAACAACGCCCTTGGGATTGCCGGTGGTGCCGGACGTATAGTTGAGCGATATGGCCCGCCACTCATCGTCCGGCAGGGACCAGGCAAATTTCGGATCGCCGCCGCCGATGAATTCCTCATAATCCATGCGCCCGAGCAATTCGCCGCCGCCCGCCAGCGCGTCGTCGATATCGATGACCACCGGCGCCGCCGCGGTCAGGCTCAAGGCTTCCTTGATGGCCGGCGAAAACTCCTTATCGGTCAGCAAGACCTTGGCATCGCCATGCTCCAGAATAAAGGCGATCATCTTGGCGTCGAGGCGCACATTGAGGGCGTTGAGAACGGCGCCGGCCATGGGCACGCCAAAATGGGCTTCGTACAGTTCCGGCGTATTGGCGCACATGGCGGCCACCGTGTCGCCCGCCCCGATGCCAATTGCGGCCAGCGCCGATGCCAGTTGCCGCGCCCGGCCATAGGTTTCCGCCCAACCGTAGCGCCGCTCCCCATGCACCACGGCGGCCCGTTCCGGATAGACCTTGGCCGCCCGTTCGAGGAAGCTGAGCGGCGACAACGGCACATAATTCGCCGCCTGCTTTTGCAGCGCATCGTAGGCATTGGCGGATGAGTTCATGGCGGATTTCCAGTCGATGGGGAACCTGGGCGGCTTCGACAATGGAGCCTAGCCGGGTTCGCTCCTCAGCATGAGGCGGCGCGTTTACCCTTAGCCCTTATCCCGAGGATGGCCGTCACGGCACCAGCAAATCGGCGATACAGTCGTCCATCGAGCGCACGTCGCCGAAGCTCTGCCAGATGGTGGTTAGCCCGGCGATATGGTCCTCGTCGTAGCGCGCCGCGTTGGCGTCCGAAACCATGACCACCCGGTAGCCGACCATCATGGCGTCGCGGGCGCTGGTCTCGCAGCAGAAATTGGTGGCGGTGCCGGCGATCAGCAGATTTTCGATGCCACGCTCCCGTAGCTGGCCATCCAGATCGGACGAGCCCTGGATGAAGGCGGAGAAGCGCGATTTCCGGGTGATGATATCAACCTCCTCGACCACCAGGTCCGGATACAGCTTGTGCCCCTCTGAGCCCTCGGTTAGGCCGTCCTTGTGCGCCTTCATTTTTTCGGGCGTAAAAAAGTAATCGTGATAGATGGGCCATTTCGAGGGGCCGTCGATTTCGTCGGCGACGGTCAGCAGCACCCAGGCCACGACCCCGCCCAATTCGCGCAGCCGGGCGGCGAGGACGTTGATGTTGGGGCAGATGGAGCGCGCCGTTTCCACCTCCGCGACGAAGAAGTTTTGCATGTCGATGACTACCAAAGCGGTCTTGGCGGGATCGAATTTATCGAACACACGCAGCCGGCCGCGCTTTGCCATGATGCGTTCGATCACATAATCCGGTATTTCCATATTGTGCGGCATTCGCTATGGCCCCCTACTCCGCCGACTGAATGGAACGCCAGACTTTTTCGGCGGTCGCCGGCATGTCCACATTGGGCGCGCCGATATGGCTGAGCGCATCGTTGATGGCGTTCATCAGCGACGGCATCGCGCCGACCGTTCCGGCCTCGCCGACGCCCTTGACGCCCAACGGGTTGCGCGCCGTCGGCACCTCGTTGGCGGCCAGCTCGAAATTGCAGAAATCATCGGCCCTCGGCATGGCGTAATCCATGAACGAGCCGGTCAGCAATTGCCCGGCATCGTCGTAATTCAAATCCTCCATCAATATCTGGCCGGCGCCCTGGGCGATGCCGCCATGCACCTGGCCTTCGAACAATAACGGGTTGAGAACCACGCCGGCATCGTCGACGGCCACATAGCGGACCATATCGATGTTGCCGGTATCGGCGTCGATTTCCACTTCGATCAGATGCGCGCCGTTGGGATAGACCGGCCCTTCGCCGATGCCGAACTCGCCATGCTCGTAAAAGCCCGGCTCGATATCCGCGGGCAGCTTGGGCCGCTGGAAGGCGGTCCTGGCAACCTCGGCGATGTCCAGGGACTTGTCGGTGCCGGCGACCGAAAACTTGCCGCCCGCATATTCGATATCGCCTTCCGCCGCTTCCATCATATGGGCGGCGATACGCTTGCCTTTTTCGATGATCTTGTCGGCGGCGATGGTCACCGCCGAGCCGGCGAATACGGCGCAGCGGGCGTTGAAAGTGCCGACGCCCGAGGCGATGACGTCGGAATCGCCCATCTTATAGCGGATGCCGTCCATATCGATGCCCAGCTTGTCGGCCAATACCTGTTTGAAGGTGGTCTCGTGGCCCTGGCCGTGATCCATGGCGCCGCACAAAAGGGTGAGGCCGCCCTCGGTATCGAAGCGCACTTCTACATGTTCGAAATTGACGCTGGCGACCCCGGAAACCGTGTTGGATAACCCGACGCCGAGATATTTGCCGCGCCTCAGCGCCTCTTCCCGGCGCGCCTCGAAGCCTTGATAGAGACCGGTTTCCAGGCATTCCTCGAAATTGCGCACGAAATCACCGCAGTCATAGACATGGCCGAGGCCGGTGCGGTACGGCATGGCCGAGGCGGGGATGGTGTTTTTGAGACGCAATTCCGCCGCATCGACGCCCAACGCATCGGCGGCCTGGTCGACCATCACCTCGATCACGTGGCAGGGTTCGGGCTTGGCGCCGCCCCGGTACTGGGCGTTGGACATGATGTTGGTCAGCGCCCCGGTGACCTTGGCGTGGATGGCGGGGGTCTTGTAGACGCCGGCCAGCCCGCCGAGACCCGATACGGCGGCTCCGATATTGCGGTCGGTGGTAAAATAGGCGCCGATCGGAACCTTGGTGTGGGTGCGGAGGGCGAGAAAATAATGCTCCGCGTCCAGGGCCAGTTCGGCATCGACGAAGCCGCCCCTGCCATGCTCGTCGGTCAAAATACTTTCCTGGCGCTCGGCGATCCATTTGACCGGCCGGCCGATCACTTCGGAGGCCCACATGGCAAGGCTGTATTCCGGATAGCAGCCGCCCTTGATGCCGAAGCCGCCGCCCATATTGTCGCAAATGACGCGGATTTTGGTCTGCGGAATTTTGAAAATCTGCCGCGCCAGGGTAGCCCGGGTGCCGTGCGCCGATTGGATGGTGGCGCGCAGGGTATAGCGGTCTTCGTATTCGTCGTAATTGGCGATGCAGCCGCGCGGCTCGATGGCGTTGCCGGTCACCCGGTTGACCAAAACCCGGTGCCGGACCACGTGCGCGGCTTCGGCAAAGGCGGCGTCGACCGCTGCTGAGTTGCCGATCTCGTGGGTGTAGGCTTCGTTGCCGGGATTATCGTCCCAGACGGCGGGCGCACCGTCCGCCAGGGCATCGTCGGCGGTGATGACGGCGGGCAGGGATTTGTAATCCACGCTGATCAATTCGGCGGCGTCCTTGGCCTGATCGACGGTCTCGGCGACGATGAAGGCGACCGGCTGGCCGGCGAAGCGTACCCGGCCCTGGGCCAGGATCGGCAGCGAGCAGACATAACCGGGCGAGCCGTCGGCTTTCTTGCCGCGCATGTTGGGAAACTGCGCGCCCAGGCCGCGCGCCGCCAGATCGTCGCCGGTGAGAACGGCCAGCACGCCCGGCGCGGCCAGGGCGGCGGCGGTATCGATGGCGGTGATGTCGGCGTGGGCGTGGGGCGAGCGCAGCACGAAGGCGCGCGCTTGGCGGGCCTCATTGACGTCGTCCGCATAGCGCCCGCGGCCCTTGATCAGCCGGTAATCCTCGTCGCGCCGCACCGGATCGCCAATCCGCACCATATTCATTTTACTTACCCTCCCATTGACTGCTGCAAAATTGCCCTCTTTGCCCGCATTCCGCAAGAGCCAGTTGATTTGGAAAATTGCGACATGTTTTGGTGGAATATCTCCTATGGGTTTATATGGTTTCATAGGGGTTTATAGGGGTTTATAGGGGTTTTGAACCACGAGATCACAGAGGACTGAGAGGATTATTTTTCCGCGCGCAGCGCATTTCTTCTTCTCTGTGCGCTCTGTGCTCTCTGTGCTCTCTGTGCTCTCTGTGGTGATTCTTCTTGTAATTGCATCATAAAATTAATTTCGTGCGACATCGTTTTATACCCCCCTTACGCTTATGACGGTTTATGACGGTTTATGACGGTTTCTTAAGTTATTTGCCGATTTCGACCGGGCTATCGCCATTTTTTTCGTGCGCAGCCCATCACTCCTTCTCTGCGGTCTTTGTGATCTCTGCGGTGATTCTTGATGGTGCGACACTTTTTGGACAATCGGGTATGGGGGTACCGGTGCCTAGCCGGTCTGGGGATGGCTGGGTCGGCCAGACCGGCGTCGTTCTTGGCACTTCGAATCGTTAGCGGCCACACCAGCATTCCGCACGCTCGGACCCCAAGTGAACCGCAGATTTCCAGTACATTGTTAAGTTTCAGGAATACCGGATTGTATAGAACAAAATTGGTACAAATGCAAGGAAATTCGGCCGACATGGCTAGTAATGCAGCATCATTCTTCCGGCACCCCGGCTTTGCGCAAACCTTCGATCATGTGTTCGCGAAATTCAGAACCGACAGCGATAAGGGCATCCAGAAAAAACTTGCAGGAAAACTTTGGCTCGCGGCGGAGCAACACCGTCAGCGCATCGGCGGCCTCTTCCAATCGATCCAATTGCCCCAAGGCCGCAACCAGCACGCAATTTCCCCAGATGCCGGTTTCAGGATGCATCACTCCTTTCCGCGCCCATTCGGCCGATTCCTCATAATCGTTGCGTAGAAAATGGGCGCGCGCAATCTGCACATGGATAGTCCCTAAAATCGTATCCCGGTCGCTCAGGCCCAAAACTTCTTCAAGAACGGTAAGGGCGCCATCGGCATCACCAACAGAATTACGCACCAATCCCATATGAAATCGCGCCAGATTGAAATTGGGATTGAGATCGACTGCTTTTTGAAAACTGGCTTCTGCCGCATCAAACTCCTGGTTGCTCAGGTATATCAGGCCGAGGGCGTCGTGGGCGTTGGAATCGCCGGCATCCAGCGCCACAGCCCGATGGCCCGCCTGGAAACCGGCGGCAATTTCCGCGTCTCGATCCTCGGAGTAGCCGAAATTCAGGTTATAGAAACAGCAAATGGCGACGCCGGAATGGGCCGCCGAAAAATCAGGGTCAATCTCGATGGCGCGCTGGAAATACTCCTTGGCGCGTTTGGTTTCGTCTTTTCTGGTGTGCTTGTCCCGGTCCCAGACAAAGCTCATGCCGCGCTGATAAAGATCCCAGGCGTCAAGATCACCCGCAAGCTTGGATTTGGCCCGCTCTCGTTCGGCTTCGGCCAGTTCCGGAGCCAGGGCGCCGATCACGGTTTTAGTGATGTCGTCCTGCACGGCGAAAATGTCTTCCAGGTCGCGGTCATAGCGGTCCGTCCAAAGATCCTTGCCAGATTGTCCTTCGATCAACTGCGCTGTGATGCGCACCCTCTGGCCGGCGCGGCGCACACTGCCCTCCAGCACATAGCGCACATCCAGTTCGCGGGCCACCTGGCGGACATCCGGGGATTGGCCCCGGTAGGAGAAGGATGAATTCCGGGAAGCGACCCGGGCCCCAAGGCTGTGATGATGTCCTGGGATATGCCATCGGAGAAGTATTCCTGCTCCGGATCGCCCGAGATATTGTCGAAGGGCAAAACCGCGATGGAGGGTTTGTCCGATGGCGTGTCAGCAGGCGCCGGCGCGGCGGGCGCCTCCGTATCACCGACCAACGCCGCCACAAAGCGGAACCCGCGCCGGGGGAATGTCTTGATCACCCCTTGGCGCTTGCCGTCATCGCCGACGGCGCGGCGCACCGAATTGATGCGGGTGGTTGAGGGTGCCGTCGGACACAATGCGCCCGTCCCAGACCTTCTCGATCAGCTCGTCCTTGGAGACCACCCGTTCCCGGTTTTCGATCAGGCAGGCCAAAAGCGAGAACACCTGCGGCTCCACCTCGACGGGCGCGCCGCCCTGGCTCAGCTCCAGGCTGTCCGTATAGAGGGCGAAGTCTCCGAAGCGATAAATCATTCTTCGGGCACCCCGGCTTTGCGCAGGCCTTCGGTCAGAAGGTCGAGGGAAGGCTGGTCGGTAATGGGAAGTTGGGTTCGGACGAATTTTACCGAAACGCTTGGTTGTAGTTCCTGGAGAATGCCCAGCTCAGCCGCCGCCTCTTCCATTCTGTCCAAGTGCGCCAGGGCGGAAACTAGCACGGCGTGGGTCGGCCATTGAATGTGGGGTGCGCGAATCGCCTTTCTTGCCCATTGGACAGCCTCCTCGAACGCCTGAAGACAAAATTTCGCCATTCCCAAGCGTCCGAGGAATGGTCCGATCTTACCGTCGTTGGGGCTGAGGCTGATGGCCATATGCAAATGCGGCAAGGCTTCTTCTGGCCGGCCGGAGTGGACCAAGGCCGCCCCAAGCATATGGTGAGCATCGGCAAGACTGGGATTCAGTCCGACCGACGCCTGATACTCGGATATCGCGGCCTCGAAGTCGCGGTCGATGTGATAGACCAAGCCCAAGGCATAATGTGCCTCGGCATCGTCGTAATCCAGCTCAACGGCCTTTTTCGCCATTTGATAAACGTGATCCCGGTTGGTATCCCGGAATCCAAAAATACTGTCTTGGAAATAGGTGAAGGCTATTCCCGCACAGGCGGGTGCGAAGTTGGGGTCTTGCTCGATCGCGGCTTCAAATTACTTGCGCGCCGTTTCCGCATCATCCTTGCTTCTTTTGTCAACGTGCCATTGGCCGTGCAGGTACAAATCCCAGGCGTCGAGGTTTTCCGGTGTTTTGCGCCGGGCGCGGTCCAGTTCTGCGCGGCCTAGTTTGGGAATGGCGGCGCCAACCACATTTTGCACCACTTCGTCCTGGACCGCGAATATATCCTCCAGCTCCCGGTCATAACGCCCGTTCCATATCTGGCCGCCCGTGTCACCGTCTACGAGCTGCACCGATATACGCACCTGGTTGCCCGCTTTGCGGACGCTGCCCTCGACCACGTAACGGACTCCAAGCTCCCGGGCCAAGTTCCGGACATCGGCCGCCCCGTGTTTGTAGGCGAAGGACGAGTTGCGGGCGACGACAAAGAGTTGGCGGATCCTCGACAAGGCGGAAATGATGTCATCGGCCAACCCATCGGAAAAGTACTCCTGCTCCGGATCGCCAGAGAGATTGTCGAAGGGGAGGACGGCGATGGACGGCTTGTCCGAGGCGGCCGTTGCCGGCGGGGCAAGGGGTGCATCGCTCTCGCCCTCCAATTCCGCCACGAAACGAAACCCGCGCCGGGGGAAGGTCTTGATCACCGCTTGGCGCTTGCCGTCGTCGCCGACGGCGCGGCGGACGGAATTGATGCGCGTATTCAGCGTGCCATCGGAGACAATGCGCCCGTCCCAGACTCTCTCGATCAGCTCGTCCTTGGAGACCACCCGCTCCCGGTTTTCGATCAAGCAGGCGAGCAGGGAAAACACCTGTGGCTCTACTTCCACCGCCTTTCCGGCCTGCGTCAATTCCAGGCTGTCGGTGTCGAGGGCGAAGTCGCCGAAACGGTAAATCATTCCTCCGGCACCCCGGCTTTGCGCAAACCTTCCAGATATATTTCCAAAAATTGTGGGTCGGTAATCGGCAGGTTTGCTTTCAAATAGGCGCAGGTAAAATACGGCGCCCGTTGGATAAGTTCCTGATAGGCTATTTCGGATTCCTCAATTTGTCCGGCATGGGCAAGCGCAGCGATGAGCGAGGTATTTATCCAAATCCCACGCGTTTGCTTTGTCGCGGCGAGCTGTGCCATCTCCACCGACAATTCAAATTGGCCGAGGCACATATATGATTCCGCCAGCCTGGCCAGTGTCACGCCCGCGCCAGGATCATTTGGACTTAATCGCAACGCCAACTCCAACATCGGAATTGCCGCCTCAAAATCCCCCGACCAAACGTAAGCTACGCCACACCAATGGTGGCCCCGGTAAGAGCTCGGGTTCAACGATATTGCGGTCTTACATTCTCTGATCGCCCGCGCATGGTCCTTTTGCAGGATATAGACAGCGCCGAGACAACTGTGAGCCGTCGCATCGGTTTGATCCAGTTCCAACGCTTTCTGGGCATTCTTTAAGGCGATATCCGTCTCATCGGAAGACTTGGACCAGCCTTGGAGCACCCGAAGGTAAGTATTTTGAGCCAGTGCCGAATAGGGCGATGCAAAATTTGGATCTTGTTCGATCGCTTTAAGGAAAAGTGCCTCCGCTTGATCCCGGGCTTCAATGCTAGCTGTCGTATAAAGGTGCCACATGCCCCGCTGGTAAAGTTCCCACGCTGTAAGGGAATCTGGTTGAAGTATTGCCGCCTTGTTCCGCTCGGCCTTTTCCAGTTCGGGCTCGATTGACCCGACAACGGTTTGCGTAATTTCATCTTGAACCGCGAAAATATCTTCGATTTCACGGTCATAGCTTTCTGCCCATACGTGATTGCCGCTTTCGCCATCAACGAGTTGCGCCGTGATGCGAACACGGCCACCAGCCGTGCGGACGCTACCCTCAAGGACATATCGCACGCCGAGTTCGGTGGCGATAGTTCGCACATCGGGCGACTGGCCTTTGTAATAAAAGCTGGAATTACGTGCGATAACAAAGAACCCACGAACACGGGACAAAGCCGTAATGATGTCGTCTGTTATACCGTCAGAGAAATGTTCCTGCGCGGAATCGCCGGAGAGATTGCTGAAGGGCAGCACCGCGATAGAGGGTTTGCCGGTTGGTAGCGCAGATTGCACCGGCTGCAAATCCGATTCTTTTTTTCAGTGACCTCCGCCACAAACCGGAACCCGCGCCGGGGAAATGTCTTGATCACCGCTTGGCGCTTGCCGTCATCGCCGACGGCGCGGCGGACGGAATTGATGCGGGTGTTCAGCGTTCCGTCCGACACAATGCGCCCGTCCCAGACCATTTCGATCAGCTCGTCCTTGGAGACCACCCGCGCCCGGTTTTCGATCAGGCAGGCCAGAAGCGAGAACACCTGCGGCTCGACGTCCACGGGCGCGCCGCCCTGGCTCAGCTCCAGGCTGTCGGTATCGAGGGCGAAGTCTCCGAAGCGATAAATCATTCTTCGGGCACCCCGGCTTTGCGGAGGCCGTCAATAAACAGCGCGTTATACTCCGGATGTGGCATGGCGCCCACATCGCGGATGAACGATATGGAAAGTTGTGGGTGGCGTTCCCGGGCAACGGCCAACATGCGTTCGGCTTCATCCATTGCACCGAAATGCGCATAAACCGACGTCAATATTGCCCGCGCCCAAACGGCATTGGGATATTGAACCGCTTTCCGTCCCCATTCTATCGCCTCTTCATATTGTCCCAGGCAAAAATGGCTAATCATGAGCCGGGCATAAAATCGTCCGATCTCGGCATCGCGTGGGCTCAGACGAATTGCCATTTGAAAATATGGAATGGCTCCCGCCGCCCGTCCGGATTGATTCAATCCGGTGCCCATCGCCATGTGGATCGCGGGATCGCTGGGGTTGAGGTTGAGCGCGGTCTCCAATTCGGCAAGGGCCTGGGAAAGATCGCGGTTGAATAAAAGACACCAGGCAAGCGCGGCATGGGCTTTGGACTCGTTGGTATCGAGCGCGACGGCCCTTCGGGCAAAATACTCGGCTTTATCCCATTTAGCCGGGTCCCGCCGGTCGGCGATGATCACGACCGAATCCACATAGCCGGCATAGGCAAGCACAAAATTCGGGTCCAGCTCCATCGCCCGTTCAAAATATTCCGACGCGGCGATGATCGATTGGTCCGTACGCTCATTCAGCAACGCGACGCCCCGTTGATAGGCCTCCCACGCATCAAGGCTGTCCGGCGGCTTGTTCCGGACACGGTTCTGCTCCGAAACGCCCAATTGGGATTGCACCGACCCGGCGACGCTGGCGGTAACCTCGTCCTGGACCTCGAATATGTCCTCAAGCTCCCGGTCATAACGGTCGGCCCAAAGCTGGTTGCCGCTCCCCCCATCCACCAATTGCACGGATATCCGCACCCGGCTGGCTGCCTTCCTCACGCTCCCTTCGAGTATGTAACGGACGTCTAAGTCCTTGGCGACCGCCTGCACGTCAACCGCCTGACCTTTAAAGGTAAACATCGTATTTCGCGAGATCACCGACAGCCAGCGCAGGCGGGAAAGAGCCGTGATAATATCCTCGGCGATGCCGTCCGAGAAATACTCCTGCTCGGGATCGCCGGAGAGGTTTTCGAAAGGCAGAACAGCGATGGAGGGTTTGTCGGAAATGGCAGTGATTTCGGCGGGCGGATTTTCGGTCCCATCACCATCCAACGCCGCCACGAACCGGAACCCGCGCCGGGGAAAGGTTTTGATCACCGCTTGGCGCTTGCCGTCGTCGCCGACGGCGCGGCGGACGGAATTGATGCGGGTATTGAGCGTTCCGTCCGACACAATGCGCCCGTCCCAGACCAATTCGATCAGCTCGTCCTTGGAGACCACCCGCTCCCGGTTCTCGATCAGGCAGGCGAGCAACGAGAACACCTGCGGCTCCACCTCCACGGGCGCGCCGCCCTGGCTCAGCTCCAGGCTATCCGTATCAAGGGCGAAGTCTCCGAAATGGTAGATCATTCTTCGGGCAGCCCGGCTGTTATTAATGCATCGGTGATGATCTTCTGGTAACTGGCATCAAGCAGGTGATTGATTCCAAAGCTTTTGGTCGTTAGATGCGGTTGGCGCTGCTGTAAGACTTTCCGCGCTTCGATGGCTTCCTCCGTTCTATCCAGATTGACCAACGCGACGACGAGAGCGATATTTCCCCAAAACTGCGTCGTTGGCTGTTCAAGCGATTGCCGGGCCCAGTCGAGCGCCGATTCATACTCTCCCAGGATATTGTAACCGACGGCCAGCCACGCCATCATGGGCCCGCGTCCAGGTTCGTGTTTGCCTAGTCTGAGACCGGTTTTCAAATACGCGATCCCATCTTCTGCCCGGCCCATGCGGATGCTGGGCGAGCCGACAAACATATAGGCCCAGGCATATCTTGGATTAATCTCGATAGCTGCCAGACCGGCCCGAAAGGCGGCTTCCGGGTCCTGATTTCGCATATAGGCTGCGGCAAGCATCATGTGCGCGAACGCGTCTTCTGGATCAAGTGCGATAGCTTTCCGGGCAACAGAAATATTTTCGTCGATTATGGCCGCCAGGTCGTCGGTCAGCGCCAAAATATTTTCGAATAGCAGGCAGTGGGCAAGCCCCGAATAGGCGCGCGAAAAATTCGGATCGAGCGCGATGCAATTTCTGAAACTCTCCTTGGCCAACGCAATTTCCCGGGGCTGGCCGAATTCTCCCTTGTCAAATAAATGCGACATGCCGCGATGATAAAAATCCCAGGCGCCAAGGTTCTTTGGATTTCTGACCGTGGCGCGGTCCCGTTCCGCCTTGGCCAATGTCGGTTGGATCGCCGCGACGACGGTTTGGGTTATTTCGTCCTGCACGGCGAAGATGTCTTCCAGATCGCGGTCGTAATGGTCGGACCAAAGCAGGTTGCCGGAACCGCCGTCAATCAGTTGGGTGGAGATGCGGATACGATCACCGGACTTTCGTACGCTACCTTCTAGAATATACCCTGCCTCCAATTCCCGGGCGATGGTCTGCACATCGACTTGTTGGCCCTTGAATATGAATGAGGTCGTGCGGGCGATCACATGCAGCTCCCTAAACCGGCCGAGTGCATTGATGATGTCCTCTGAAACTCCACCGGAGAAATACTCTTGCTCTGGATCGCCGGAAAGATTTGAAAAGGGCAATACAGCGATGGAAGCTTTGCCAGACGGTAGATCAGAGTCTTCTGCCGGAGGTGGGGGTTCGAAATCACCGTCCAACGCCGCCACAAACCGGAAGCCGCGCCGGGGGAAGGTCTTGATCACCGCTTGGCGTTTGCCGTCATCGCCGACGGCGCGGCGGACCGAATTGATGCGCGTGTTCAGCGTTCCGTCGGACACAATGCGCCCGTCCCAGACCATTTCGATCAGCTCGTCCTTGGAGACCACCCGCTCGCGGTTTTCGATCAGGCACGCCAGAAGCGAGAACACCTGCGGCTCTACTTCGACAGCCTCACCGTTCTATTTCAGTTCCAGACTTTCCGTATGAAGCGAATAGTCGCCGAATTTATAGATCGTATTTCCCCGTTTTCCGCCGAATTCATGGAATCAGAAGCAAAATTAAGGGTTTCTGTATGGTTTATTGATGAAACCTTCAAGCGGGCCCTCCCGTGTCGGACTAATCTTAAACCATCGAACGGCACACAAACAATTACCTCATAGGAGAGCATCATGTTTGACGGACCCACCACACTTCGCAAGTTTGAAATCGACACCACCAGCAAAATCTCCGTCGCCGGCGTGCGTAACCCGGCCGAAATTGGCGGCTTCTGTGATTCCGAAGAAACCTACAACCGGCTGAAAGCCGAAGCCATGGACAAAATCCTCAAATCCGCCCCCAAAATGCTGCGCGCCAGGCTGATGAGCGGCGATTTCTAAACCGTATTATATTTCCGCAACAGGATTTCGATATTTGACGGCCCGCCGAGGCCAGATCAACCGAATTCCGGGCCAGCCCGGTTCTTGAAAACGGAACAGAATTCAGGAGATTTAAAATGTATCGCCCCAAGCATTCGACCCACATTTACTATGGTTTAATGGACGTTCCGCATCTTCGAGCCCAGGTATCTTGGGAACAATACCGGATGTATGCCGATGTGGGACGCTGGATTACAAAACAACTGCGCTCTCTGGCAATATGGTGCAAAAAAATATGGCAAGTCGTGCCGGCCAATGTCTCCATCTCCCGATGAATCAGTGAGGGCCAATTCAGATATTTATCAAATACGAGGTGCCAATTTTCACCGCACTTGGTTGTATATCAATTGTCCGGGCCCCGTTTCCGCTCTGAACTTTTCGCATCGAGCGTAAATTTGCCAATTTTATCGGGCGTTTTTCTCCGTTTTCCGCCGAATTGAATACGTCTCAGTCCGGGGGCTTAAGGAAATGCGCGGGCGCCCGGATTGGGCCGTCGAGGGTTCGCAGGAAATCCTCGATCTGGCGGAACTGGGCGTCGCTCATGGGCAGGCGTTTCAATTCGGTGACGCCCACCGTCGCCGGCGGCACGTCCCGGTACTGCCAGATCACATCCTCCAGGGTCTGAAACTGGCCCGCATGCATATAGGGCGCGGTCCGTCCCAAATAGCGCAAGGTGGGCGTCTTGAAGGCGCCGGCAAGCTCCCGGACGGTGCGCTTGGCGAAGCGCAATTCGGGGCAACTATGAGCCGGCGCATCGGAGAATTCACTGCGGCAATTGGTGGCGTCGGCGAGGGCCGCCTTGATGCCCTGGCTGCGGCCCTGTTCGTCGGCGTCGGCGCCGAACACCTGGCTGCCGATATTGTGGAAATGGTTGTCGGTGAACATGGGGCCGTTATGGCAGCGGGCGCACTGGCCCTGATTGTCGGAGATGAAGACCCGGAGGCCGGCGATTTCCTCGATATTGAACTGGTCGGCGGGGGCCGGCTTGCGGCCTTCCAATACGGCTTCCACGTAGCGGTCGAATTTGGTCGGCGCCGGCAAGATAGCGCGCTCATAGGCGGCGATGGATTTGCCCAGATTGGCGAAGGCGGCATCGATGCCGGCGGCGTCCGCCATCTTCGGCAGGTCCCCGAACAAAGCCGCGTAGCGGCGCCGGTAATCGGCGTCCCGGGACACCACCCAGACCACCCATTCGCGGCTGACCCCGTGCTCCTTTGCGTTCTCAAAGGGGCCGAGGGCCTGCGACCACTGAGAGTCCTTGCGGCCATCCCAGAATTGCCAGGGGCTGTAGGCGGCGCCGATGATGGTGGGGGCGTTGCGGGCCGTACTGCCGATGCCGCGCGCCCGCTTGCGCCCGTCGGTGAAGGCCAATTCGGGAAGATGGCAGGTGGCGCAGGCGACGCGTCCGTTGGCGCTCAGGCGCGCATCGAAAAACAACCGATGGCCGAATTCCGCCGCGTCCCGGTTATCGGCGACGGCGTTGGAAGGATCGGGCGGCAGTTTGGGGAGCGATCCGATCCAGAGCGAGCGCAGCACGGTGCGCTCGTCCTCTGTCCAGTCATCGTCCAGTCCGGCCCAGACGGCGGTGCTCACTTGAATTTCGAATTCGGCCCGGTCCGGCCCTGGGCCCGCATGGATTTCGAAGGCCAGCCACCAGCGGCCCTGGCGGTCGAATTTCAGGCCGTCGATGGCATAGCCGCCGCCGGGATGGCTGCTGGCGCGGGGGCCCGTCGGCAGGCTGTGCGCATGGTCGAGGGTGCCGCCGGTGATGCGAATACGCGCGCCGCCGACCGGCGTTCCATCCCGGGCGGTGATGCGCAGCCGCCGTTGATGCATGGCGTTCCATGGCGCCGCGGCCGGCCCGGAAGACAACGACACCTGGTACAGACCCAGCTTCGATGGCTTGGTTTCGCCGCCGCCGGCGGAGCCGGCATGCAAGATATCGGGGCCGCCAACAAGCGCCATCAAAGCCGCCGCCAACAGCACCGCAAATCCGGCCATGACATGGGGTCTTTGCCGGAGCCTGTTAAACAATCGGGTCATGATCACTGATCCTTGGTATTACCCGTCGGCGTGCGCGTCGAGCGCCGAATCCAGCAAAAATACGTCGGTCAACAGCGCCCGTACATGGCTCGTCGCGTTGAGATTGTCGATCAATTCCGAACCGAGGACCGGTTGCATCAAGGCAAAGTTGATCAAGATTTGGGCGGTGGCCGCGTCGGTCTTCAAGATCTCCAGATAGGCGTTCCATTGATCCGCATCGCTGGCCAACGCGGCGGCGCGTTCCTGGGCCACTTGATGAATATCTTCGAGGGCCTTGGCGGCGTTCGAGAGAAAGCCGCGGATGCCGCCGGAATCGGATTCGTTTTCCCGTTCCAGGCCCTGCGCCGCGTAGGCAAGCATATACTCGTAGGCTTCCTCGATGGTATCGATCCGATCTTTAAGATCGGAAGAGGCGGTTTCAGACATGGCGGTCTCCAGCTGGGTTATGAGGCGTCCGGTTCCGATTTCAAGCCTTGCCCGTCGCCGTCCACCGGGATTTTAGGGTCGGATTCCTGCCAGATTTTGGTGTCGTGATGTTCGAGATATTCGCTGCGCGTTATCCAGCCCAGAAGCATCGACCGGGTGACCCAAAGCTTTTCCGGGCGCACCGCGAAATAGATGTGCACAATAATCATCGCCAGCACCGCCATGGCGGCCAAATCGTGGGCGACGAAAATCCAGCCCCAGGCCTTGGTCGACAACAGATAAGGATCGCGCGGCCAAAACGGGGTATCGATGCGGACCATCATCAGCGCGCCGGTGCCGATCAGGGTCAGCACGATGACGGCGATGCCGTGATGGTAAAGTTTCTGCAATATAGGATATTTTCCGCCCTTGTCGGGGGGCGCCGACGCCAGGCGCAGGTTCCATTTTATCGCCTGCAGGGAGCGTTTGATATCGCCCGGCCCGAGGCCCATCTGGGCCCGGTCCTGCCAAATAAGGGCGCGCACAATGTGGATGGCGACGATCACCGTCAGCACAACGCCGGCAATCCAATGGGCCACGACCCAGGGAAATTTCCACCCGGCAATGGGCAGGAAGGCGGTTCCCAGCAACACCAACACCGTCACCGCCATTGTCCAATGAAATATCCGGTCGATGAGACGATGCCGGATTACGGCATCGACCCTATCGGACATGCTTACGCACTCGCATGGATTTTAACCTTCACCCCTTAAGAGACGGCGGTATCGCCTTCATCCGATTTTTTGTTGGCGCCCGCCGAATGGTTTTCCCCATCGGGCGCGAAGAACCATTTGTAGATCATATGCGCGGCGACAAACAACAACGCGGCGCCGGCAAACCACCAAAAAAGTTGCCAGGAGACTCCTATCAGGGTCTCCTGGCCGTATACACTTTTCGTGACGCGGAAGATCTCCACGCTAATTACGCATCGCGGATGGCACGCGTAACCAGATTTTCTATCAGCGGAATCTTGAAGTGATTGAAGTTCAGGGGCTTGGCGCCGCGCGACGCCGCCTTGCCCGCGAGTTTGGCCACATCCGCACCTTTTTTCTGACCCTTCACCAGATCCTCAACCACCCGCAGCCGCTTCGGCACCGCTTCGACGGCGCCGACGACGATGCGCATGTCCTGGATCGTGCCGCCCGCAACTTTCATGGCGGCGGCCACATTGACCAGCGGGAAATCCCACACGTTACGGTCGGCCACTTTCTCGAAATAGAAAGTCGCGCCGGCCCAGGTGTTGGGAATCCGGATGGCGGTCAGGATATCGCCGGATTTGAGGACGGTCATGCGGGTGATGTCGACCGCCGGGCCGATGAAGAATTTCTCCGCATCGACGACGGCTGTACCGCCCGAATTCTGGATCACCATCTTGGCGTCCAGAGCAACCAGTGCCGGCGCGATATCCGAGTTTGACACCGCAACGCAGCGATCGGCGTTGAAGATGGTGTGCTCCCGGTTCATGGCGCTTGGCGTATCGGCGAAGCAGGTGTTGCCGCCGGCACGGTAGCAGGGCAGTCCGCCCCGGTAGTACCAGCAGCGGGTATCCTGCGCGACGTTGCCGCCGATGGTCCCGGTATTGCGGATTTGCGGGCTGGCAACCTGGCCGGCCGCGTCGGCGAGCAATGCGAACTTCGATTTGATCGTCGCATTGCCGACCACCTCCGTCAGCGTCGTAAGCGCGCCAATTTCAACACCGTCGGCGGTCACCCGAATTCCCTTCAACGCGGAAATCCCGGTAAGGTCGACCACCGTCTTGGGTTGCTTCACCCGGTCTTTGAACCAGGTCAGGCTGTCGTTGCCGCCACCCATGATCCATCCGTCCTTGCCGGCTTTTTTCAATATTTTCAAGGCATCGGCAACGTTGGTCGGTAGTTGCAGATCGAAACTTGACATCATGTCTTTTAACATTGCACCACTCCCTTACTGGGTGTTCACGGCGAGGGGCTTATGCGACTGGGGCCTCCCCGCTGCAGCGTTGATGATCATGTCGGGCACAACCGGAACCCGGTTGAACATATGCCCTCCAAGCGCGTCGGAAATGGCCACCAGTATGGCGGCCGCGGATGCGCCTTGAACCGGTTCGCCGACGCCTTTGGCGCCAACCGGATTGGAGGTGTCGGGCTTCCCGACATGGGCGACCGTCATCTCGGATGGGATATCCAGGATGGTCGGCACCTTGGCGTTATGGAAGCCGATGCTGCCCGAAATGCCGAGCTTGGGATCGTAGATATAGCGTTCACCCAACGCCAATCCGTAGCCCATGACCGCGCCGCCCTTGATCTGGGTGGCGAGGCTTTGGGGATGGACCGCGGTGCCGCAATCGGCGACCTCCACATGATCCAGAACCTCGACCTTGCCGGTCTCGGTGTCGACTTCCACCTTGACGAAGGCGGTCACCAACGCGGGCACGACGCCCTTCTTCGGGAGCTTGTCCTTGGCGACGCCGATCAAGCCGGTGCCCGCGATACTCGCGGTCGCCCACTTGGTTATCGGGTTCAAGTCCTTGGGCATCTCCTTGCCGGAGAATTTTCCGCCAAGGGCGATGGCCCGTTGCGCGGCATTCGCCCAGCTCATGGACTTGGACGGGTCGGCCTTGTTGAACACCTTGCTGTCGGTGACGTCGTAATCGCCGGCGGCGCCGCCAAGATCCATGGCCGCGATCTCCTGCAATTTCGCCTTGGCGTCCAGCGCCGCAACCCAGTTGGTACGGGTCTGGGTATAGGTGGAATTGGAACCGAACTGGCCCAAGACGAAGGGCAGGCCCTTGCGCGTATCACCGCGTTCGATGATCACGTTATCCCACTTGGCGCCGAGCGCTTCGGCGGCGGCACGGGAGGTGGCCGCGTAGGAATAGGTGCCCAAATTGCCGGCTCCGTTATGGACGTGCAATTTGCCGTCCGGCGTGATCCGGACGAGGCCGTCAAATCCGTTGGCGCCGCCCGCGTGGTAGGCCGAACCAACGCCAATGCCGATCACCTTCGAGCCATTGCGCTTGCCGCTTTCCTTTTTCTTGTTATCCCAATCGAAAAGTTTGGCACCCTGGTCCAGCGCGTCTTTAAGGAAGGCGCTGGTTACCGGGCCTTGTTTGCCGCCAATACGGGCGCTGTTGTCGGGGGCGTTGATGCGGCGGATGGCAACCTGGTCGAGACCCAGTTTGCGCGCCGCCTGGGCGATAATCGGTTCCATCGCCGCCGCCGTTTGGTTCTCGCCGGGACCGCGTTGCGGACCACGCACCGACGTGTTGGTCAGCACCGAAATACCCTGCCAACGCATGGCTTCGGGCTGGAACACGATGGAAAACGAGGTGCCGGCATTGCGGAAATCCCAGAAACCGGTGTTGGGTCCGTTCTCGTGCACGATGTACATATCGCACGCCAGGATGCGCCCATCTCTACGGAAGCCGATTTTGACCTTGCCCTGGAAACCCGGGCGGCCCTTACCGATATAGTGTTCCTCTTCGCGGCTGATGCGCATCATAACCGCACGGCCGCCGAGCTTTTTGGACATGTGCGCGGGAATACTCATTTCCGCATAGGGTCCACCCTTGGAGCCGAAACCGCCGCCGCAGAAGGCGCCGCTATAAACCAGTTGCAGCGGCTTGATGCCGATGAACCGGCTGAGGCCAAATATCAGGAACTGCTGGCTTTGCGCCGAACCATGGAGGAAGCATTTGCCATTTTTCCAATAGGCCATGGCGGTACGCGGTTCCATGGAATTGTGCGCGTTGCCAGCGGTCACGAAGGTTTCTTCAAGGACCAGGTGGGATTTTTTGAAGTTGCCGTCGAGATCGCCGAACTGCCATTGCTCGGCCGGTTTGCCGGTGGGCAGCGAATTGTCGCCGGCCTTGGCAAAATCGGCGGCCGTCCATTTGATCTGCTGCAGCTTCAAACGCACGTTGGCCACATTGCCGTTGGTGCGCGCATCGGGGCCGCGCGGAAACAGGCTTTCCAGCGGATCGGTGACGAACGGCAGCGGCTCCAGGTCCAACTTAATTCTATTGACCGCTTCCACTGCCGCGGTTTCGGTCTCCGCCGCCACTGCCAGGATCGGCTCGCCAACGAACCGGGGTTCGTTGTTGAGGATCGGATTGTTCGGCGGCGGGAAGGACGGAACCTCGTCGGCGGTCAGGATGGCGATGAACCCCTTGACCTTCTTGGCCTCGGAATCGTCGATACCCCGAACCTTCGCGTGCGGCATCGGGCTGCCGAGAACGCGGCAGAACACCATGCCGTCGGCACGGATATCTTCCGCATATTTGGCCTTGCCGGTAACTTTGGCGAGAACATCGGGGGGCGTGAAGTCTTTGCCGATTAAATTATAAGCCATTTTAAGCCTCCTTCGCCGCGCGCATGACGGCGTTTGTGTAATGATCGTAGGCGCCGCAACGGCACAAATTGCCGGACAACGCCATGCGGACGTCATCACGGCTGGGTGACTTGTTGTTGTTCAAAAGCGCCACCGACGACATGATCTGACCCGAAGTGCAAAAGCCGCATTGCGGCGCCAATTCTTCGACCATGGCTGTTTGAATGGGATGCAGGCCGCCGTCTTTGCCTTTGACGCCTTCGACCGTCAGCACCTGGCCGGCGCGCACGGTGTGGGTCAGCACCGAGCAGGAATAGCTCGGAACGCCATCGATGAGCACCGTGCAGGCGCCGCATTCGCCGCGGTCGCAACCCAACTTGGTGCCGGTCAAGCCCAGCTTGTAGCGCAGCGTAAACAACAGCGTTTCCTGGGCGTCGGCGTCGACCCGGCGGGTCTTGCCGTTGATGCTCAGGGTGACCAGCTTGGGCTTCGCCGTTTGCGCCAAGGCGGCGGAACCGGCGCCCCGGAATACAAAACCGGCGGCCGATACAGCGGCGCCCGATGCGATCGCGCCTTTGATAAAGGAGCGGCGGGACGTTTCGGTCCGGGCCAGGGCGGTGATCGGATTGATCGGCTTTGCGTCCATCGCCGCGGCGGCTTCGTAATCGAAGTCCTCGGGCAAGAAACGTTCGTCAGGTGCAATATATTCGGTCATGCGGGACCTCCCTTTGCTGAATTTTGATACGACTGGATTGGCGATCAGTGAAGCAATTCAACGATTCGTCGGGTTTTGAGCGTTTTCTGTGGTGCAACCTCCCCGGTTAACACCGGCCACAATTTGGCCTGGCAATCCTTGTTTATTTGTTATCAGGCTTCAGAGTAAATAATACGCACAGTTTGGATTACCGGGCAACGGTGAATCGTCCGGAAATCGAAAACAATTTACCGTGATCACGATATTATGGGTGGGGTTATCGAAAATTGTGCTGGCGCCACTCGGACGCCAGGCGCTGGGCTTGCAGCACCTCGTCGCCATTTATGTACTCGGCGATATTCTGGCACACATAGATGGCCGATGGATGTCCGGCGCTGACCGCGAGGTCGCACCACATATAGGACAATATATAAGATTGGCGGACGCCTTCGCCGTACCGGTACATGAAGCTCAAAAACATTTGCGCCTGGGGAACGTTGCGTTTGGCGGCGGCCACGAACAGTTTGCGGGCGCGGGCATAGTCCAAGGGAACACCGCTGCCGGTATAGTAAAGCAGCCCCAGCCCACTCTGGGCGTTGGCCGAGCCGTTTTCGGCCAAACGGCCCCAGATTTGCGCCGCTTCGCGAAAGGCGCCGGAATTATAGGCCGACATGCCGCGCTTAAACTCGGCGTCGGACACATCCACCGCCCGCGCCGGAGACGCCGTCAGCGCCAGGGACATCAG
>JAYGEH010000463.1:0-7359 GCA_046582475.1 Rhodospirillales bacterium | reverse complement strand
CCGCTGCACCCGGAAACCCCCGCCGATGGCGTGACCCTGGAAGAACTGTTCGCCGGGCGCGATGTGGACATGGACGGCATGCACAACCGCATGAAGGGCCTGATGGACGAAGAGGGCCTGCCCTACAACCGCCGCAGCCATACCTATAACAGCCGCCTGGCGCAGGAGCTGGGCGTCTGGGCCGACACCCAGGACGGCGGCGCCGATATTCACGACGCCCTCTTTAAGGCCTATTTCGTGGACGGCCGCAATATCGGCGATGTGGAAGATTTGGTGGAAATCGCCGCCGCCAATGGCCTGGATGCGGATACCGCGCGCGGCGTTCTCGAAAACCGCAGCTGCAAGGAACAGGTGGACGAGAATTGGAACCGGTCCCGCCAATACGGCGTCACCGGCGTGCCCACCTATGTGGCCGGTGGCCGCAGCGTCGTCGGCGCCCAACCCTATGAAGTGCTGACCCAATTGTTGGACTCGGCCGAAGCCGAACTTCGCGGCGCCTAGAGCGGTTCCGCGTTGGCGGCGCCAGGGGGACCCCATGGCCGATTTGGAACTGAGCATCGCGCTCGAACGGTATGATCGGCACGTGCCCATTTTCATGGGCGCCGTGCCGCCGCCAACCGGGGTTCGATTGCGCACCCTGGAAGTGGGCATGCAGTCGCACCAACGGGACGGCCGCGACCGCCACCGCCGCTTTCTCCGGGACCGCGAATTCGATATCGCCGAAACCTCGCTGTCGTCGCACATCATTTCGGTGGCGCGCGGCGAGCCCTTTGTCGGCATCCCGGTGTTTCCGCGCCGCCTCTTCAGCCAGAACCATATTCTCGTCGCCGCAGCCTCGGGCATCGAAAGCCCTAAGCATCTGGAAGGCAAACGCGTCGTCATCAACGCCTTCCAGGTGACCATGACGGTGCTCGCCCTCGGCGATCTGAAATTCGAATATGGCGTTGATTTGCAAAAGGTGCATTGGATCAGCACCTATGACGAAGTGCTGCCGATCGGCGCCCGGGACGGCTATTCGGTGGCCAAGGTGCCGGACGGCACAGACCCTGGCCAATTGCTGTTGTCGGGGGACGCCAACGCCATCATCTTTCCGCATCCGCCAGCCTCGGTGCTGGAAACCGATAGCGTGCGCCCCCTGTTCGCTGACCGCAAGGCCGAGGCGCTGCGCTACTTCGACAAGCTGGGCTATTACCCGATCATGCACCTGATCGCCTTCCAGGCGCCGGTGCTCGAAGCCAATCCGGAACTGGCCCAGGGCATCGCCGATATGTGGGACGCCGCCAAGGCCCAGTCCGATCATTTCTACGAGGACCCCGGCTACGCCAGCCTGGCGTTCGCGCGCAATGAATTCGAGGACCAGCGGGGCCGCATGCGCCCCGACGTATGGCCGTCCGGTCTCGGCGCCAACCGCGCTAACCTGGAACGGTTCATTTTCTATATGGCGGACCAAGGGCTGATCGAGGTCCCGCTGAATGTGGAAGAATTGTTCCACCCATCGACGTTGGACAGCTGACGGCGGCGATCAGTCTTTAATTTCCGTGATCGCTTCGATCACGTAGCCGCGGCGGTCGGGATAGCGGTGCTCGGCCTTTTCGCGCGCTTCGGACTCGCTGTTGGCCCGGAATTCGATGTAATGGATATCGGCCCAGTCATCGCTCAAATCCGGATGCCGCCGCTGATCTTCGACGCAGGCGCGCACATCGGCATTGTAAACAGCCACCTCGAACTCTGCCATCGGCCGATTTCTCCCCTCTATAAATCCGTCGCGTTCCATCAGGCCAATTCTAGCGCCAACATGGTTTACAATCCGTGACCGGAATCACCATTTCGAAATCCGGTCAAGGGGAATCCCATCGAGCACCATCGATCCTAGCCCACTTGTCGCACCACCCCTGGTATGAATCCCGCGAATGCGACACAAGTCGGAAAAACGACCATGGGGGTGGTTGGGGGTTTATGGGGGTTTATGGGGGTACCAAGGGAGCAGGCCAATCGGGGATGGCATGGTTGGCCGATTGGCCGTCCGTCCCGGCACCTGTCCATGTGATTCGCTCGGCCACGCGGGCGCCCGTCTTGGCACCTCGATTTGTGATTGGCACGCCACTTGGTTCACGTAACCCGGGCACCCGCCCAGCGTGGGGTCAATTCTGCTTATTCCCAATGTTCAAGAGCACATCGGCCCAGCCCACTAAGGCATGGCCCGGTCGGCCAGGTGGGCGTCGATCCTGGCACCTGTCTGTGATCGGAGCACCATGTCTTATTTAGTCTGTGGAACGGCGCCCGCAAGGGGCAATTGCGCGGACCCGCGGTGCCAATCAGGGACAGCCCGACTTATACCCCTGATCCCTGGTATTAAGTCCCTCGACAAGACTGGGCGCCTCGGCTAACACCCCCCCGGGGTGGCCAGCCATGATCCATGACAGCGTCCAGGACCTGAAATCCCATCTGCAGCCGGGCCTCCGCCTATTGGGGCTGGATGTGGGCGCGAAAACCATCGGCATGGCCATATCCGACGGCGGCCTCGCCGTCGCCGCCGCCATCGACACCATCCGGCGCTCGAAATTCACCAAGGACGCCGAAGTTCTCAAAGAGATCATCGGCGGCCGCAATGTGGGCGGCATCGTCATCGGCCTGCCGGTCTCCATGGACGGCTCGGAAGGCCCCGCCTGCCAGAGCGTCCGCCAGTTCGGCGCCAACCTGGACGCCAAGCTCGATCTCCACATCGCCTTCTGGGACGAACGCCTGTCCACCTCGGCGGTCGAACGATTTCTCATCAGTGAGGCCGATATGTCGCGCAAGCGGCGCTCCGAAGTGATCGATAAAATGGCCGCCACCTATATCTTGCAGGGCGCGCTGGATGTTTTGCGGGATTAAGGGCGGTTAATCGGGGAGCGTTTCGAGGAACTCCTTGAACCAATCGGTATCGCGCATGGAATTCAGGTCGGTGTCTTCTTCCAGGTGTTGTTTCGAGGGAAGATGCCCGGTATCGCGGGAATCCTCCAGCCATTTGCGGCGCTCGTCTTCCCTACCGGTCAACGCCGCTATGCAGGCCAGGTCGTAGCTTCCCCAACCGAGCCTGATAATATTCGCGTGCACAAGTTTTTCCGCTGCAAGGGCGAACAGTGCGTCGGCCTCATCGCCATCCTTGGACTTTGCCTGGTCCGAAAGGGCAATACCCCAAGTGTTGAGGGCCACTTGGTCGTCGGGCTTGATCTCCAATGCGGCGGCGAATTTCTCCCCGGCGAGGGCGAACAGCGCGTCGGCCTCATCGCCTTCCTTGGACTTTGCCTGGTCCTTAAGCGCAATACCCCAATTGTTGAGGGCTTCGTGCCTGTCGGGTTTGATCTCCAGGGCGGCGGCATAATTCTCCCCGGCAAGGACGAACAGCGCATCGGCCTCATCGCCGTCCTTGGCCAAAGCCTGATCCGAAAGCGCGTTGCCCTCAACAACGTAGGCCCAAGAAAGGAGTTCGATCATTTCTGGTGGCCAATCTGGCCCGTAGTCGTCTAGCAATTGAATGACTTTTTGGTTCTCACCTGAAGCTAATGCTCGTTGGGCTTCGGCGAGCCGGTCTTCTCTGTCGTCCTTGGTGCCGGTTCCATCTTCGCTTTCCGCTTGTTGTGCCACGGCTTCCTTAACCCTGCGAACTTTTTCCCTGGCTCCGTCGAGCCATGGGATCGTTATGTCCTCGCCCGGCACTTTGGCATCGCCAAAAAAATCGAGCGTACTTTCCAAATAATCGATTGGATCAAGAAATATCGGATGAGCAGGGCAATCCAGGCTATCGGCCAGGCGGATGAAAAATCCGTCGGCGTCGAAACCGGATATCCATTGGCCGCCTTTGGCGGGATTGACAATCTCGTTTTTGATTTTTTCTGTCGGCTCCGCGTCTCGATAGCCGATCCAAAAGAGTCGGTAATCGTATGCCGGCATGCGCGCCAGATGATCGAGGACCGGGTCGCTTTCGCCGCTATATCCAACAACAATCCAGGTCCGGCTACGGGCCGAATCGTCAAACACAGGATTTAAGGATTTGGAAAGCTGGTCAACCTGATCCTGACGGTGAAGCTGGATAAATCCGTCGCGCTGACCGTGTAAATGGAATACCGATTTTTCACCTACAGAATCTGACGCGAATGGTGGTTTACCCGCCATATCGTAGACAGCAGGATAGATATTAAACATCGCACAGGCGCGAACCACCAGCGGATCGAAATTCGTCGTCAACACGCGGTTGATGAAGCCCCCGTCGATCAATTGAGCAATTCCGATATGGGCGGGATTGATTTTCGCGGCATCGACATATCGGTTTACCAACGTCCGTCTGTCGATTCCCGCCAACTCACCCATGCAATTGGGATAATCTTTCTTGGCCGCCTGATTATATTCGTATTCATACTCGTCTTTAATAATGTCGACGAATTCCCTTGCCAGTGGAATGCCAGCGGAAACCGAACAGCCCGCGCCAATTAACAGACTACACCCATAGCCGCTGTCCTTATTCCGTTTCAATCGATGAACGATGTCATCGAAACCGCTGTCGTCGGCCATGGTCCACCCTGCGCCAATTGATACCCGCAACCTCCCGGTTGAAGAAAATAACAAAATAGCACAACCATTAAAATGCAAGAATATTTTCCATCCCGGAAACGCTGGACTTCCGGTGCAACGTTCCTATAGTGCCGCTTTATGGCCGCGCCGTCCGAACCTTCCGAATATTCCCAACGCCACCTGTTGGGCATCGAAGGTCTTTCCCCCGGCGAGATCACCGCGCTTCTCGATAGATCCAACATTTTCGTCGATAAAAACCGGGCCGCCGACAAAAAGCTCGACACCCTCCTCGGGCGCACCGTCATCAATCTCTTTTTCGAGGGCTCGACCCGTACCCGCACCTCGTTCGAACTGGCCGGCAAAAGGCTCGGCGCCGATGTGATCAATATGGTGGTCTCCACCTCCTCGGTGGGCAAGGGCGAAACCCTGATCGATACCGCCATGACCCTCAACGCCATGCACCCCGACGTGCTGGTGGTGCGCCACGGCCAATCGGGGGCGGCGCTGCTGCTATCGGAAAAAATGAACTGCGCCGTGATCAATGCCGGCGACGGCAGCCATGAGCATCCCACCCAGGCGCTCCTGGATGCGCTCACCATGCGCCGCCGGCGCGGTGATCTGGCCGGCCTCCGGGTCGCCATCTGCGGCGATATCGCCCATTCCAGGGTGGCCCGGTCGAACATTCTGCTGCTGGTCACCATGGGCGCCGAAGTGCGCGTGGTGGCGCCGCTGACGCTGCTGCCCGCCGGTATCGAAAATCTCGGCGTCGAAGTGTTCCACGAGATGAAAGCCGGCCTCGCCGATTGCGACATCGTGATGATGCTGCGCCTCCAAAACGAACGCATGGACGGCAATTACATCCCGTCGATCCGTGAATATTTTCATTTCTTCGGCCTCGATTACGACAAGCTGTCGGCGGCCAAGCCGGACGCCTTGATCATGCATCCGGGTCCCGCCAACCGGGGCGTCGAGATCGATTCGGTGGTCGCCGACGATTTCAGCCGCAGCGTCATCCGCGAACAGGTCGAAATGGGCGTCGCCGTGCGCATGGCGTGCCTGGAAATCCTGTCCGAAAATTTGAACGCTGAAAACAAGAGGAACCTCTGATGGCGGCGGGCACCTGGACTGCGGCCATGCCCAACGGACCTCCGAAGCGCACCACCTATGTGAACGCCCGCCTTCTGGACCCGGCGAGCGGGCTGGATGCGCCCGGCGGCGTCATGACCGACGGCGAAAGCATCACCGAGGCCGGGCCCGGTGTCAAAGCCGGCGCGCTGCCCGAAGACACCGAGATCATCGATTGCGGCGGGCTTTGCCTGGCCCCCGGCCTGGTCGATATCCGGGTGCAGATCAGAGAGCCCGGCGAGGAGCACAAGGGCACCATCGAGAGCGCCGGCAGGTCGGCAACCGCCGGCGGCGTCACCACCATGGTCTGCCTGCCCAACACCATGCCGGTCATCCAAGATATGTCCGGGGTCGAGTTTGTCGCCCGCCGGGCGCGCAAGATCGGGCTCACCAAAATCTATCCCTACGCCGCCGCCACTAAGAATTTGGAAGGCTTTGAGCTGACCGAAATGGGCCTCTTGGACGAAGCCGGGGCGATCGCCTTCACCGACGGCGACAAGGCGATCGGGGATGCCCAGGTCATGCGCCGGGCGCTCACCTACGCCAAGACCTTCGGCCTGATCGTCATCCAGCGCCCGGAAGAGCCTTCCCTGGCCCGGGGCGGGGTCATGAATTCGGGCGAAATGGCGACCCGCCTGGGGCTGACGGGAATCCCCGCGGCGGCCGAGATCATCATGGTGGAGCGCGACCTCAGGCTGGTGGAAATGAGCCGCGGGCGGCTGCATTTTTCCAACATCTCCACCGGCGAAGCGGTCAAGGCCATCGCCACCGCCAAAGAGCGCGGGCTCGACGTCACCTGCGATACGGCGCCGCCCTATTTCGCCCTCAACGAGGCCTCGGTCGGCGATTACCGTACCTTTGCCAAGCTGTCGCCGCCGCTTCGAAGCGAGGCCGACCGCATGGCCGTGGCGCAAGGGTTGGCCGACGGCACCATCGATTGCATCGCCTCCGACCACGCGCCCCAGGACGAGGATTCCAAACGCCTGCCGTTCGGCGAGGCCGCCTTTGGCGGGGTCGGGCTGGAAACCCTGCTGCCCATATCGCTGGAGCTCTATCACAACGGCCAGTTGCCGCTCCTGGGCGTGCTCGCCAAGCTGACCTGGGTACCGGCCGCGCTGATGCGGCTTGGGGCGGGGCGCCTCAAAGAAGGGGCGCCGGCCGATCTGACCCTGTTCGATCCCCACCTCGGCTGGCAGGTCGACGCCGATGAGCTGGCCAGCAAGGCCAAGAACTCGCCCTTCGACGGGCGCCCGGTGCAGGGCCTGGTCCGGCGCACGGTGATCGACGGCCGCACCGTCTTCGTGCGCGCGGATTGAAAGGGAGAGAGAAGTGGTATCGCCGGGCGCCGCCATTGCCATCGTGGCCATCCTTTCCTACTTGTTGGGCTCGATCCCGTTCGGATTGCTGCTGACCCGCATCGCCGGACTCGGCGATATCCGTGATGTGGGCTCGGGCAATGTGGGCGCCACCAATGTCTTGCGCACCGGGGCCAAGGGCATCGCGGCGGCGACTTTGATCCTGGATGCGGCCAAGGGCGCGGCCCCGGTTCTGGCCCTGGCCTTCTGGCAAATCGGCCACGCCGATCTGGGATTGCTGGCCGGGCTGGCCGCCGTCATCGGCCATAACTTTCCGGTCTGGCTCAAATTCAAGGGCGGCAAGGGCGTCGCCACCTCGATCGGCGTA
>JAYGEH010000435.1:0-7017 GCA_046582475.1 Rhodospirillales bacterium | reverse complement strand
AATGAGCGAAGATCATCACCATTGTAATCACTTCGTAGGAAAATACCTCGGGCCATGGAAAACTCCTCTGTTTCCCATGTTGAATCACGGCCAAGCTAACAGAACACTAACGAGTCAATCTTTTTGCAAGTTGGTATAAGGAGCCGATTTGACCCACCAGAGGCCGGGTGCGTTCGATGCGTGGACGTCGTCGCACATCTTTGCCGATGCAATGCATCGCCATGCGACATGCTCCTCGCCACCGGGCAAAATCATCCCGGTCAAATGGTTCATATCTATCCGGAACCGCTCTAAGAATTCAATTGGCTGCAACCGGCATGGCCCGGTAAATTCCGGCTACCCGGCAAATTTTGCCGGCCCGGCTCAACGCAAAAATCGGGGGAGCGGTTATTTTTCCTTGGGTTTATCTGCCATGGGGTTAGCGTCCTTGGGCGCGGCGCTTTCCAGTTCACCGAAGGTGACATCGACGCGGCGTGCGGTCGGTACAATATCGTGAATCACGGCGCTATAGTTGAATTTTTCGCCCGGCTTCAACAGGCTTTTCGCCGGCGACATCTTTTCGGACTGCACCAGTTGGCCGTTGCCGTCGAAGGCGTTGATCAGAATAACCGGAACCGGCTTATCCGAATCGGATATATTGGTAATCGTGCCCCTGACTACGATCGAGTCCTTGCCGTCCCGCGTCTCGCGCGATGGGTCGCTGGTATTGAATTTCAGGCCGACGCCCGGAATGTCCACGTGCAGACCGATCAGATCATAGAAAAAGTCATTCGCAATCGGCAATTGGCGGACCACGGTTTCCCGCATGACCACCAACCCGGCGCCGATGGCGGCGATGACAATGATAATTATCAGCGGCATGATGAGCCGCCTGATCAGGCTTTTCTTCGGGGCGTCCACCCCAACGATGGTTTCCGACAATAGGTTGGGTATGGGATCGGGATCCGGGATATCGTCGGGATCGAAGTCGTCGTCATATTCCTCGTCATCGTCTTCGGTCGAGTGGATGTCGCCGAGCGGTTCCGGGTCCGGAATCGATTCCAGCGCTTCCGCGTCGATGTCGGTGATGTCGTCATCGGAAGTGGCCAACACATCGACGCTTTCAATTTCCTCTTCGGGGCCGAGCATCTGGTCCAGCTCGTCGTCCGACGGATGCTCTTCCTCGGGCGCCGGCTCGGGCTCGGGTTCCGGCGCGGGCGCGGGTTCCCGCTCAGGTGGCGGTGCGGGCACGGGTTCCGGTTCGGGCGGTGGCGTTGGCGGCGGTGGCGCGGCATATTGCGGCGGCGGCGGTTGCGCGGCGACCGGATATTGATGCCAGATTTTCTGGCAATTGAAACACCGAACCGGGCGTCCGACGGCATCGATCATGACGCCATCGACGTTAAAAGGTGTCTTACAGTTGGGACAGGTTATATACATCGGCACCGGATTCGGATAGGCTATTGAACCTTATAGGTAATAGCGATTTTCAACGCAAGCTGGCCACGGTCTCCCAAGCCAAAAATGCCTTTCCTTGGGCACTTATGGGCTTATGGATGGAAATCGGCTAAAATCTGGTTAACGCGTCCCGGAATGGGTTTGGACTGGTGGCCTGTGTCATCTAAGCTATGGGGCAAACCCGGACAAAGGTTAAGCGGATATCCGGATGAGTGAAGTCGTCAGCTTCGAAAATGTAGGCTTGCGCTATGGCTTGGGGCCCGAGGTGCTGCGGGATATTACCCTCAGTCTGGAGGCCGGCTCGTTTCATTTTCTGATTGGCGCCTCGGGCGCGGGAAAATCATCTTTATTGCGGCTGATGTATTTGGCGCAGCGGCCGTCGCGCGGCTATATTTCGCTGTTCGGGCGCGATATTTCGACCATGCCCAGGCGCGAACTGCCAGCCCTGCGCCGGCGTATCGGCGTGGTGTTTCAGAATTTCCGCCTGCTGCCGCAGCTTAGCGCCTTCGACAACGTGGCTTTGCCGCTACGCGTGGTCGGCGTCCGGCAATCGGAAATTCACCGCCATGTGGAGGAATTGCTGACCTGGGTCGGTCTCCGCGATCACCTGGACGCCAAGCCCGCGACCCTGTCCGGCGGCCAGCAGCAAAGGGTCGCCATCGCCCGCGCGGTCATATCCAGACCAAAAATCCTGTTCGCCGATGAGCCCACCGGCAATGTGGATAACCAGATCGCGGCGCGCATCCTGCACTTGTTCGACGAGCTTAACAAACTGGGCACGACCATCGTTATCGCCACCCATAACGAAGCGTTGATTCGCAATACCGGGCGGCCGGTCCTGCACCTGGAAAACGGCATAATCCGGTCTTCTTCCAATGCCGAAACCGAGCCCGCCGATGCCGAGACCGAGGCGGACACGCCGGCGGCCCGCCTGGCCACCGAAAACGGGCGGTTTACTTAAGGTGGCGATTGGGCGCAGCGCTATTCCGTTCGGCAGCGACGATGCCTCGCGTTTCCTGCCGTGGATGCTGGCATTTATGGTCTATTTGGCGGCCCTCGCCCTCGCTGGGCTGTTCATCCTGAACGACGTAACACGGCAATTCGACCGCGGCATCGAAAACACCCTGACCATCCAGATACCGGTATCCGACAACGATTTAAACGATGACCGCAAGGTGGCGGCCGTCCTCAGCCGCTTGCGCCGGACCCTCGGCGTCGAGACCGCCGACGCGCTGGACCGGGCCCAAGTCGCCGCGATGCTTAGGCCCTGGCTCGGGGAATCGGCCGGCTCCGATCAATTGCCGCTGCCGCGCGTGATCGACGTCACGGTAGCGCGCAAATCGGGGTTCCGGGTTGATATTATCCGCGACGCGTTGGAGCCCATCGTCCCCGGTATCGTCGTCGACGATCACGGCGCCTGGCTGGGGGATTTTCTGCGCGCCATCCGAGGCGCCGAACTACTCGCCATCGCCGTGGTTCTGCTGATTTGCGTGATCACCATCGTCATGGTGATATTCACCACCCGCACCGGCTTGGGGCTACACCGCGAAACGATTGAGATCATGCACTTCGTCGGCGCCCGCGATTCCTATGTGGCGCGCCAGTTCGCGCTGCGCTTCAGCCTCATGGGTATCAAGGGCGCGCTGATCGGCATCGCCATCGCCGTGCCGAGCTTGCTTTTGTTGTCGGTAATCGCCGAAAATTCAGAGCTGGGCCTGGTTCCCAGCTTCAACCTGGGCCTGGCGGCTTGGATCAGTATCGGCGCGCTGGTGCCGGCGTCTTCGCTCATCGCCATGTTGACGGCGCGCGCCACGGTTATAAAATCCCTGACCCAGATGGTCTGATCGCATGGGTTTCGGACGCCGCTATAGACATGGGAGCCGGCGCCGATTGATTGCGGCGGGCACCGTGATTGTCATCGTTGTCGGCGTCTGGCTGGGCGGCATTTTCGCGTTCGTTGGGCTGATCCCGCTGGCCCAGCCCATTATCGACACCAAAACCGATGCCATCGTTGTCCTGACCGGCGGCAGCGGCAGGTTGAATACGGGATTGGCGCTGTTGTCATCGATGCGGGCCAAAAAATTGTTTGTATCGGGTGTTTACCAGGGTGTCGATGTGCGCGAGTTGCTGGAAATTTCGCGGCGCGATCCCGAGGAATTATCCTGCTGCATCGTGCTCGGCTACGCCGCCGGCTCGACCGCGGGCAACGCCAACGAAACCGCCGAATGGCTGGCTTCGGAAAATTTCGCTTCGTTGCGGCTGGTGACCGCGAACTATCACATGCCGCGCAGCCTGTTGGAATTCCGGCACGCCATGCCCGACATGACGATCATTCCGCACCCCGTATTCCCACCCCGCTTCAAGCGCCAACAATGGTGGCGCTGGCCGGGCACGGCGCGGCTAATCTTTGCCGAATTTCATAAATATGTCGGCGCCGGAATGGCCCATGCCATCGACAAATTGACGCCCGGTTGATAAAGCCGTCCAATGATCCTGCGCGCCATTCTATTCAATATCCTGTTTTTCGGCTGGGCGGCCGTTACGCTTTTATTCGGCTGGGCATTGCTTTGGATGTCGATGCCCAACTATCGCCGTTTTATCGCCCTGTGGGCGGACTTCGCTAATTTTCTCGTGCGCCACCTACTCGGCGTCAATGTGGAATTCCGGGGCTTGGAGAATATTCCCGGCGGGGCGGTTATCTATGCGCCGAAGCATCAATCGGCGTGGGATACCACCCTTTTTCTGTGGCTCGATCCCGACAACGCCTATATCATGAAATCCGATCTTGGCCGCATACCGTTCTGGTCCTGGTACGTGCAGCATTGCGGCCATATCCTGGTCGACCGGACCGGCGGCGCCGGCGCCATGCGCGAGCTGATCCGCAAAGCCAAGGGCATCTTGGCCGAGGACCGCTCGATCGTCATATTCCCGGAAGGCACCCGCGCGGCGGCGGGAACGACCGGCACCTACCATCCGGGCGTCGCTGCGCTGTATTCCTTTACCGGCGCCAAGGTAGTGCCGGTAGCCTTGAATTCCGGACTTTTCTGGCCCCGCAAGAATTTTCGCAAATTCAAGGGCCGACTGATTGTCGAGTTTCTGCCGCCGATGCCGGAAGATATGGAGAATCGGGACTTCATGGACCTGTTGCAGGATCGCATTGAATCCGCCACCCGCGCCTTGGAATCCGAATTCCATACGCCCGTCGGTGGATAAATCCGCACCGGCATGGCTGCAACCCGCAAATAAGTCGAAATCCTTGCAAAATATCAAAGCCTTGACGATAAACCGCCCAGTGCATAAATAAGTGGAAACAAACCATGAACTATTTTTGTTGACCGGCGGCCATGACTTAATTACCTTACCCACGTGCCAGCGCACGGGATTTCCATCCGGTCTGCCTACCCCGCCCCAGGACCGTATCGCCCGCCGCCCAAGGCACCGGATTAGAGCAGAGTTCATGAAAGACGTTGCCTCCATTTCCCAGCAGGTCTGGGACATGAAATACCGCCTCAAGACCGGCGATGGCCAAGCCGTGGACAAAACCATGGACGACACCTTCCGCCGGGTCGCCGATGCCCTGGCCGCGCCGGAGCAAGACCAGGCCCTCTGGGCTGACCGGTTTTTCGAAGCCATGCGCGAATTTCATTTCCTGCCGGGCGGGCGCATCCTGGCGGGCGCCGGCGCGGACCGGAATGTCACCCTGTTCAATTGCTTTGTCATGGGCGAAATACCGGACGATATGTCGGGCATCTTCGAAGCCCTGCGCGAAGCCGCGCTCACCATGCAGCAAGGCGGCGGCATCGGCTATGACTTTTCCACTCTGCGGCCGAAAGGCGCGCCGGTGCGCGGTGTCGGCGCCGATGCCTCGGGGCCGTTGTCGTTCATGGATGTCTGGGATTCCATGTGCCTGACGATCATGAGCGCCGGTTCCCGGCGCGGCGCCATGATGGCGGTTATGCGCTGCGATCATCCCGATATCCTTGATTTTATCGAAGCCAAGAACACGCCGGGCCGGCTCAACATGTTTAACCTTTCGGTCCTGGTCTCGGACGCCTTCATGCAGGCGGTCAAGGAAGACGCCACCTGGCAACTTGTGTTCGATGGGACGGTCTATAAAAGCCTTCCGGCGCGCGAGCTTTGGGACGCGGTCATGCGCGCCACCTTCGCCTATGCGGAGCCGGGGGTTATCTTTATCGATCGCATCAACGAGTTAAATCCGCTTGCCTATTGCGAGACCATCCATGCCACAAATCCCTGCGGCGAACAGCCGCTGCCGCCCTATGGCGCCTGCCTGTTGGGCTCGGTCAATCTGGCCAGCCTGGTCGAGGATCCGTTCAGCGCCAATGCCGGCATCGATGAAGACGGTTTGGGCACATTGGTTGCCACCGCCGTCCGCATGCTCGACAACGCCATCGAAATATCGGGCTTTCCGCTGCCCCAGCAGGAGGCCGAAGCGCACGCCAAACGGCGCATCGGCCTCGGCATCACCGGGCTCGCCGATGCGCTGATCATGTGCGGCGCCCGCTACGGGTCCGCCGACGCGGTCAGGCTGACGGAAAGCTGGATGGCCGCGTTCCGGCGCGCCGCCTACGCAAGTTCGGTGGAACTGGCGCGTGAAAAAGGCGCCTTCCCCCTGTTCGACGCTGCCGCCTATCTCGGCGGCGCCGGCACCGCCGGGCTCGACGATGATATCCGCCGCCAAATCGAAGCCCATGGGATCCGCAATGCGCTGCTGACCTCGGTGGCGCCGACCGGAACCATATCGCTGCTGGCCGACAATGTGTCGTCCGGGCTGGAGCCGGTGTTCGCCTTTCAATATATCCGCCACATCCTGATGCCCGACGGCAGCCGCCGCGACGAAGAGGTGAGCGATTACGCCCACCGCCTCTACCGCCGCTTGAAGGGCGAGAATGCGGCGCCGACGGAATTTTTCGTCGATGCGCAAAATCTGGGCACCCGCGACCATCTGGTGATGCAGGCCGCCGTGCAGAAATTCATCGACAGTTCCATTTCCAAGACCATCAACTGCCCGGAAAGCATTTCCTTCGAGGATTTCAAGGACGTCTATATGCAGGCCTTCGATCTGGGCTGCAAAAGCTGCACCACCTACCGGCCCAACGCGGTCACCGGCGCCGTGCTCGAAGCATCAAACAGCGGCGCCGCGAATGCGAACCCGGAGCCGGAACTGCCGTTCGGGCGCCCCGCCAACAAAAATGCCAAGCCCAAGGATGCCGGCGACAGCGGCAAGCTCCATTACCTGACGCAGCCCCTGGACCGGCCCGAAGCGCTGGAAGGCGCCACCTACAAGGTGCAATGGCCCGATAGCGACCATGCCCTCTATATCACCGTCAACGATATCATCCAGGACGGCCGCCGCCGCCCGTTCGAAGTGCTCATCAATTCCAAGAATACCGAGCATTATTCCTGGACCGTCGCGCTGACGCGCATGATCTCGGCGGTCTTCCGGCGCGGCGGCGACATCACCTTTGTGGTCGATGAATTGAAGGCGGTGTTCGATCCCCGCGGCGGTCAATGGATGGGCGGCAAATATGTGCCGTCACTGCTGGCCGCCATCGGCGA
>JAYGEH010000391.1:0-6013 GCA_046582475.1 Rhodospirillales bacterium | reverse complement strand
TCAACTCGAAACGGCGGCGGGGTTACAACATCCATCGGTTCATCCTGTATATTTTGTTACCCGAACAATTTAAGCGTCGTTTCGGCCAGTACCCGGCCTTGCATTCTGGCCGGCGCCAGTTCCATTTCCGTCGGGCGGTCGCCGGGGCCTCGGGCCAGCACCGACGCGCCATAGGGCCCGCCTCCATTCGCGGCCGACACATCGCGGATTTCCTGCGCGCGGTATCCGAGCGGCAGGATCAGCATGCCGTGATGGGCGAAGGTCGTCCAGGAGGTAAATATCGTGGTTTCCATGCCGCCGCCGGTGCCGGTGCCGCAGAACACCGTGCCGACCCGGCCGGTCAGCGTCCCCTGGGCGTAATAGCCGCCGGTCTGGTCCAGGAACGACCGCATGGTGGAACTCATGGAACCAAAGCGCGTCGGCGTCCCGAAGGCAAACCCGTGATAATCCGGCAGCTCTTCGATGGTGGCGACCGGGATATGGGCGAATTTTTTGCGCGCCTCAAGCGCGCCGGCGCGTTCCAGCGCGTCGTCGGGCACCACTTCAGGCACTTGCTTGAGCGCGACCTCGCAGCCCTCGACCTCGCGCGCGCCTTGCGCCACGCCTTCCGCCAGCCGGTGGAGATTGCCGGTCCAGCTATGAAACAAAATCAATATCTTCGGCATAATCGCTCCTTGGTTTTAGTCTATTGCGAAGTAGAGATCTTCCAGATCTCCGCGCCGCAACAAATTTTTCGACGTGTCCTCCATCACCACGCGCCCCTTGACCAGCACATAGGCGCGCTGGGCGAGGTGCAAGGCGATGTCGGTCTTTTGTTCGACCAGCACCAGGGTCAGGCCCTCGCCGCGAAGGGCTTCAAGCGCGGCCAGAATTTCTTCGACGATCAAGGGCGCGAGACCGAGGAAGGGTTCGTCGAGCAGTAGGATGCGGGGGTCCGACATCAGCGCCCGGCCGATCGCCAGCATCTGTTGTTCGCCGCCGGACAGCGTGCCGCCGGCTTGGCTGCGTCGCTCCGCCAGCCTCGGGAACAAGCCATGGACATAGTCGTAGCGCGCGGCCAGCGTCGCGCGCGCGTTCGTCAGCCGGATGGCGCCGAGCCGCAAATTATCGGCGACGGAAAATGGCGCAAATATATGCCGCCCCTCCGGAACCACGGAAAGCCCCGACGCCACGATGCGGTGGCTGTCGAGCCTGGAAATATCCTTGCCGTCGAACCTAATCTCTCCGCTGCGTTCGATCACTCCCGCGACGGCCTTGATCAGCGTCGACTTCCCCGCGCCGTTGGGGCCGAGCACCGCGACGGTCTCGCCCTTGCCGACCGAAAGATCAATGCCGTCCAGAACGGGCGCCTTGCCATAGCCGGCGCTCATATTTCGGAGCTGAAGCATCTACCGCCGCTCCGCCCGGCGCGACATGCCGGCATCGCCCAGATAGGCCTGCATGACCGCCGGGTCGCTGGTGATCTGGTCGGGCTTGCCTTCCGCGATCTTGGCGCCGAAATTCAGCACCACCACGCGATGGGCCAATGGCAGCAGAAATCGCATGTCGTGTTCGATCAGCAGAACCGCAATGCTGCGCGCGCTGATGCCGCGAATGATTTCGGACAGCCTTTCGGCCTCCGACAGGGTGAGCCCCGCCGCCGGCTCGTCGAGCATGATCAGGCGCGGCTCGCCGGCCAGCGCGCGGGCCACTTCGAGCAGGCGGCCCTGACCGAAGGAAAGATTGTCGACCTCGGTTTCTTGCCATTCCGCGAGCCCCACGAATTCAAGCAGTTCATGGGCGTGGTCGCGCAATTCCCGTTCCCGGTCGCGCGCCGCCGACCCGCCGAACAGCACCGACATCCAGGATGATTGGAACCTTGTGTGGGCGCCGACCAGCAGGTTATCGATCAGGGTCATGCCGGAAAACGGGCTGTTGTGCTGGAACGTGCGCATGACGCCTTTTGCAGCGATCTGATGGGGCTTGAGCCCCAGCAGGTTCGCGCCGTCCAGTTCGACCGCGCCGCCATCCGCCGCCAGGGCGCCGGCCAGCAGGTTGAACGTGGTGCTCTTGCCCGCCCCGTTGGGGCCGATGAGGCCGAGAATTTCGCCTTCATGGAGGTCGAACGACAGATCGTCGACCGCGATCAACCCGCCGAACCGCTTGCCGAGACTCCTTGCCGTCAGAAGCGCCCCATCCATCAGCGCATCCCCCAGCGCCGCCGGGCCCCATCCCACAATCCCATCAAACCGGTGGGCTGAAACAGGATCGCCGCCACCACCAACACGCCGAAACCGAGCATGTAATGCCGGCCGACCCATTCCTCCAGGACTTCCGGCGCGAGAAACAGCAAGGCGGCCCCGATGACCGCGCCGGCGTGCCGCCCCGTGCCGCCGATCACGATCATGAACAGCAGCATGAACATGGGCTCCAACCCGAATACCAGGGGGCTTAGATAATTGTCGGTAAAAGCGTAGGCGATGCCGGTCACCCCGGCCAATGTGCTGGTCAGGGTGAACGCCGCGACCTTGGTGCGGAACACATCGACCCCCATGGCGGCGGCGGTCGCGGGATTGTCGCGGATGGCGCGGCAGGCGCGGCCGAACCAGCTATGGTCGAGACGCACCAGAATGGCGAGCGTCATCAGGAACACCGCCACAATGACCAGCGTATAGCCGCCGCCGTCCGACGGTAGCCCGAAGTAATCGGGCGCGGCGTATCCAGACAGACCCTGCGGGCCGCCGGTCACGTCGCCGCCTTGCAAAATCACAACCGAAAAAAGCTGCGCGAACGCGAGCGTCGCCAGCGCCAGAAAAAACCCCTCCAAGCGGGTCGACGGGATCGCCACCAGCAGCGCGATGACGCCGCAGATCACGATCGAGCCGATGATCGCCAGCGGCAAGGGCCAACCGAACTGAAACGCGAGAACCACAACGCCGTAGGCCCCGATGCCGTAAAACGCAATATGGGATATCGCCAACTGGCCCGCGATGCCGAACAGGAAGTTGAAGCCGACGCAAAGCGTCGCCACCAAAAGCAGCTTGCGAAACAGATCGGCGGCGTAGCCGTCCAACGTCAACGCCAGAGCGACGAGGATGGCCGCGCCGCCAAGCCATGCGGACAGCGCGCGCATCAATCACCGCCCTTGGCGCGCAGCAATCCGCCCGGCCGCAGCATCAGGAACAGGATCAACATGACAAACGGCACGCCGATGGCGAAGCCGGATGGGATCGGGGCGTATCGCAAAGTCAGTTTTTCGACCAACGCCAAAAGCAGGCCGCCGAGCAGCGCGCCTTCGACCCGGCCGACGCCGCCGATCACCAACGCCGTAAATCCCTTGATCGCCAGCGGCAGCCCCATCAGGAAATGAACCGATGTGATCGGCGCGACCAAAAGCCCCGCGACGCCGGCGACCGCCGCGCCGCCGAAAAACGCCATCGCGGCGACCAGTTTCAGATTGATGCCCATAAGGGCGGCCGCCATGCGGTTCAGCGCGACCGCTTCGAACGCCTTGCCCCAGACGGTTTTTTCGAACAGCAGCCAGACCAGCAGGAACACCCCGGCCGTGATCGTCAAAATGAAAAAACTCTGGCTCGAGCCCGCGAAAGGCCCGACTTCAACCCGGCCGAACCCGAACGGCATGGGAACGAACATGTTGTCCACGCCCCAGATCAGCGAGGCCGATTCCCGATAGACGACCAGCATGCCGAGCAAGGCCAATACCGGGCTCAGCACCGACGCGCCGCCTTCGACCAGCGGGCGAATGGTCAGCCGTTCGGTCAGCCACCCGATCAATCCAACCGCCAGTACGGCCAGCGGCAAGCCCACGATCCAGGGCAGCTTGCCCTGGGCGATCAATGTGACGCCGGCAAACGCGCCGAGCCCGACCCATTCGCCGGCGGCGAAATTGATAATTCCAGTGGGCCGCAACACCAGAAGATAGGACAGCGCGACGAGGCCGTATATACACCCGGCCTCGCCGACGCTGACCAGCAGTTCAAGAAGATCGGTCAAGACGCCGACCGGGGATGATCAGTATCCGCTATGCACCACCGGTCCATGGGCGTTGTTCTTGATCACCCGGACAACCGCGCCCTGGGTGGAAAACCCGGCCCTGTTGGCGGAGAAGTCGACGGAACTTCCCTTGGCGCCCAGCACGCCGACATAGCCCTTGATGGCGCTGATCGCGGCGCGGATTTTATCGGCATTGGTCGATCCCGCATTCTTGATCGCCATGGCCAAGACATGAAGCCCGTCATAGCCATAGGCCGGTAGCGAGAACGGCGTCTTGCCATAGGCTTTCTTGTAGCTTGCGATGAAGGCCTTGGCTTCTTTCTTGTCGGGGTCGAAGGCGTCAATGAAAGCGACCCCTTCCAGCATGCCCGGAATGACCTGCAGATATCGCGGCACCGATAGATTGAACGAGCCCAGGATCGGCTGTTTCATGCCGAGCTGATGATAGGCCTTGAAGAAGGTCGACATGGCCGACACCACGATCCCCGAGTGATAGATGGCGTCGGGCTTCGCGGCGCGCACTTTTTGCATTTGCGGGATGGCGTCGGTCGACCCGATTTCAATGGTCTGCTCGACAACCACCTTGGCGCCGCTCTTTTCCAGGTTTTGCTTGAATATTCTGCCGAGATAGGTGCCCAGCCCGGAATTGTCCTTGACCAGAGCAATCCGCTTGAAAGCGTTCTTCTTGTTATAGGCCATCAGGGTGCGGATCTGGGTCGAGCCGAGCGGCCCCATCTGGAAGAAATACGGATTATTCAGCTTCGTGGTCAGGTAGCCGGCCGAATTGGCGGGCGTCATGTGCGGCATCTTGGCCTTCATGGTGACGGTTTGCGCCTGCTGGGTCGACGGCGAGTTGGAAATGCTCAGGATCGCCACCACCCCGGCATCGATCAACTTGCGCGCCTTGGTGGCGGACACGTCGGGCTTGCTCTGGTCGCTTTCGTACAAAAGCTCGATTTTCCGGCCGAGGATGCCGCCGGAGCCGTTGATTTCGGTCAGCGCCAATTCCAGACCCTGTTCGATGGGCTTGGCCCAGGCCGCGGAATTCCCGACCCGGTCGGTGATGATTCCAATCTTGATATTGGCGGCTGTCGCGCCGGTAACGACGACAACGGACAGCATGGCGGCCGCAACGCTCAGCCCCATAATATTTCTTGTGAACCTCATAACTCCCCCCCCCTCGGCTGGTAATTTTATTTTGTTGGAATCGCGGTCAGGACATCCCGTCGCGATGTTCTTTACGGACCTGTTGGGCATGTGTCAACGCCGGAGTAAAAGTACACCACCTTCTATGACGCAATACGCGGTGTTGCGGGTTGTCCCGGTAGTCCATAGGAGGGGCCAGCGCTGCTTCGTGTACCTGCAGCCGCAGCCCCATGCAAGGCAACGATACCGACACCTGCAAGGGAACCGAGCGCGCCAATCCCGACTGTCTTGGCTGTAGCCTCGACGATATTTCCACCACGGCAATAATTCAGGTCTACGGAGAATTTGCTATCACAAAATTAGCCGCAGACCGATCAACATCTGGGGCTGCACATGCCGTCAATAGTGCTACTGCCAAAATAACCTGTGCGGCTGATCGCGCTTTCATATTTTCTCCTCAATGTAGGAGGCTAAGGGTACATAAATTTTTCCAATCCCGTTCCAATTTTTAAATTGAACATCGATAAAAGCCCCATGAATATCCAATCCGCATGTAGCGCAATGGCAATAAAGGCGGGCTTTTGGATATGGCAATAAGGTCCGCTGGGCAAACGTGCATTGTGAGAATAGGTAGAAATATATTTCATAATTTAGTATAATCGGTTGTACGATGTTTGTTTGCTTTGGACGGGCCCATATCACCGAGACCACAACGAGCGAAGCGAGAGAGGGCCGCGATTATGGCTGACACCAAAGACACACACACCGGCGACACAGGTGCTCCAGTTCTTCAGGTTATTGATGGCGGTAGGGCAACATACAAGTTGACGGGCAAGCAGTCAGCGTTTGTTCAGGCCGTCCTAAAAGGCGCAAA
>JAYGEH010000297.1:0-2707 GCA_046582475.1 Rhodospirillales bacterium | reverse complement strand
ACCAAAAGCAATGGCCTCTACGGCTTGCTGATCAGAATCCTTGGGCAATTCGAAGGAGCCCCGCAATTTTCCATTGACCTGAACGGCCACGGTCACCTGATCTTCCATGAGCATGGCCGCATCGTGCTCGGGCCAGGGTGTTTCGGCGACCAACGACGCATGGCCAAGCCCGCGCCACATTTCCTCAGCCAAATGGGGGATCATCGGCGCCGCCAGCCGGATCAGCGCCTCCAGGCCTTCCCGGTAGAGGGCGCCGGCGCCGGGCGCATCCCCCGACATGGCCTCGAGGCGGTTGGAAAATTCGCGGATGCGGGCCACCGCCTTGTTGAAATGGAACTTGTCGAGATCACTGCCCACGGCGTGGATGGTGTGGTGCATGGCGCGCCGGAGGCTTTCGGTTGCCTCGTCGCCGGGTTCCCCGTCACGGATTTTCCAAGTCTCGCCGCCGCCATCGGTCAGCGAGATTTTCGGTTCGAACACCAACCGCCACAATCGATTGATATAGCGCCAGGCGCCCTCGATACCGGCCTCGGACCAATCCAGGTCCCGGTCCGGCGGGCTGTCCGACAGCATGAACAGGCGCGCCGTATCGGCGCCGTACTCAGCGATAATCGCTTCCGGATCGACCACGTTCTTGCGCGACTTGCTCATTTTCTCGGAACGCCCGACGGTGACCGGGCCGCCGCCGCCGCGCATCACCTTCTTGCCCGCCGCCGCCGTCACCTCGTCGGGGAACAGCCAATTGCCACTTTCGTCCTGGTAGGTCTCGTGGCACACCATGCCCTGGGTCATTAGGCCGGCGAACGGCTCGTCAAACCCAACATAGCCGCATTTCTTGAGGGCCCGGGTGAAAAACCGGGAATACAAAAGATGCAGCACCGCGTGCTCGATGCCGCCAATATACTGATCCACCGGAAGCCAATGATCGACCATGTCCCGGTCCAGTCCGGTGTCCGCATGGGGGCTGGCGAAACGGGAAAAATACCACGACGATTCGAAGAACGTGTCAAAGGTGTCGGTTTCCCGCTCCGCGTCCTGGCCGCAGTCCGGGCAGGGCACGGATTTCCAGGTTGGATGGCTGGCCAGCGGGTTGCCGGGCGCGTCGAAGGTTATGTCGGCGGGCAATTGCACCGGCAAATCTTGTTCCGGAACCGGAACAATGCCGCACGCGGGGCAATTGATGACCGGGATCGGGCAGCCCCAATAGCGTTGCCGGGATACGCCCCAATCGCGCAGGCGGTAATTGATCTCGCGCCGGCCTTGTCCTTCGGCTTCTAGTTTTTCGGCGACAACGCGCTTGGCCTCGGCAATATCCAGCCCGTCGAGAAAACCGGAATTGATGTGCAGGCCCTCGCCCAAATAGGCTTCGTTGCCGATCTGGAAGGTAGCGGCATCGGCATCGTCCGGGGCCACCACCGCCAATACCGGCAAGTCAAATTTGCGGGCGAAATCCAAATCCCGCTGATCGTGGGCGGGGCATCCGAATATGGCGCCGGTTCCGTATTCCATGAGCACGAAATTGGCCACATAGAGGGGCATGGTAGCGCCCCGGATAAACGGATGTTTGACCTTGAGGCCCGTATCAAATCCCTTCTTTTCCGCCGTTTCTATGGCCGCCTCGCTGGTTCCGAGGCGGTTGCATTCGGCGATGAAATCGGTCAGCTCCGGATTGCCGGCGGCGAGCTCCTCGGCCACCGGATGGGTAGCCGCGACGGCGCAGAATGCGGCACCGAACAGGGTATCGGCGCGGGTCGTGTAAACTTCCAGCTTCGCAGGCCGGCCTTCGATTTCGAACAAGACACGCATGCCTTCGGAACGGCCAATCCAATTTTCCTGCATTAGCCGCACCCGGTCCGGCCAACGGTCCAACTGATCCAGCCCGGCCAGCAAATCCTCCGAAAATTCGGTTATCTTCAGAAACCATTGGGCCAGGCGCTTCTTCTGCACGGTTGCGCCGGAGCGCCAGCCGCGGCCATCGATGACCTGTTCGTTGGCCAGGACCGTGTTTTCTACCGGGTCCCAATTGACCCAGGACTCCTTTCGGTAGGCCAGGCCGGCGGCCATAAAATCGAGGAACATTTTCTGCTCGTGGCGGTAATAATCTGGATCGCATGTGGCGAATTCCCGGGTCCAGTCATAGGCCAGACCCATGGACTTCAGCTGCGTCCGCATGGCGCCGATATTGTCCTCGGTCCAAGCCTTCGGCGGCACCTTGTTGGCGAGCGCCGCGTTTTCCGCCGGCAGACCGAACGCATCCCAGCCCATGGGGTGCAAGACATTGAAACCACGGGCTTTTTTGTAACGCGCCACCACATCGCCGAGGGTGTAGTTACGCACGTGGCCCATATGAATGCGTCCCGACGGATAGGGAAACATTTCGAGCACGTAATATTTGGGTTTGGAGCTGCCATCGACGGCCACGAAACTGCCCACCTCTTGCCAGGTTTTTTGCCAGTGGGCTTCGGACTGCTTTGAATTATATCGGGCCATGGGGATTTCGGTCTTGATTATTTTGGCGGGTCATGAAGGGGGCCGGACGGCACGGTAACATTCTGGCGGGATACCGGTTGCGGCACCGGATGGCTTATTGGACCGATTGATTGCGGAATTGGCGGGCGCGGGTCAGGATCGCGTTTTCGATTTGGGTTGCGGTCTGGGTCTGCGCGATGGCATTGAGCCAATCGCCGTCGACGGTGCGGCGTTGGCG
>JAYGEH010000224.1:0-2255 GCA_046582475.1 Rhodospirillales bacterium | reverse complement strand
TTGTAGCCGCGAAACAGGTTCTCGTTGGTGATCTGGCATCCCCAGCCGGACGGACAGCCGTAAAAGCGCCCCATGCCGGGCTCTTCCGGGTCCGGGAACAAATCCGGGCGTTTCAGCACCGCCGCCAGCGTGGTCAGCTCGGGATACTTCTCGACCAAGGCTTTTGGCACCCACCAGCCTTCCTCGCCGCCGTCGGAGAGGATTTTACCGGCCATTTTCAAGCGGCCCTCGCGGACCCCCCGGTCAATGACCGCGCGCGTCGAGATCAGCCACATTTCGGGCGCGATATCGGGCTCGCCCCGTTCCGCCATGGAGGTGCTGGTCGGAACCGTATCGCCGGGCACCAGCTCCACCTCGCAGCCATAGGCTTTTTGCAAAATAATTTTTTCCATATGGGCCGCGACCGCGGCCGAAGCCCAGGTCATTTCGGCGATGGTGAGCTTGCCGCAGGCGGCCAGTCCGGCGGTTGGCGCAGCCACCGCCGCAAGCGACGCAAACGCCGATATCAGGAGCGATTGCAATATCCGCATGGATGGTCCTCTGGGATTTTGTGTTACAAGCGGCTGTTATACCAAGGATCCGTGATCATGACCCATAGAGATCGCTCATGCGGTCCGCCGGGTAGGAAGCAGCGCGGCCGGCGATGCCGGGGCATCGGCAAGCGCTTCTGACGCCCTCCGGCGGGCCGCATGGGCGACCGCAACGGCGGCCAGCCAAGGCTTTCGGGCAGCGCCGCGCACGCTTTGCGATGCCCCGCATCGCCACCGCGCACGCTCCTTGCCGAAAACCTTGCTAGGCCGTCTCTATCGGTCATGATCACGGATCCTTGGTATTACGCAGTTTCTTCGGGTTTGAGGCTTGTGTCCATCAATTTATCGGCGAGATCGATAAAAGCGGTAAAGGCGAAGGGCTTTTCCAGCAGCGCATCGACGGCCATTTCGGTTGCTTTGGCGATATACTCCTTCGCCTGCAAGCCGGCGAAATTAGGCGACATGGCAGTGATGCGGACATTCTCCTTGCGTTTGCGGAGGCCCTTGAATGTTATATCCAGCGGCTGCACCTGCCCCGGATATTCTTCGTCGCCGACATCGTCGGCGTGGATATCGGGATCTTCGAATTCGGTATCGGTCAGGATGATATGATAGCCGATATCGCGGTAGCTCAAAAATACGTCGCGCAAATCCGACTGCACCGCAAAATAGCCGGCGTCCCATATGGCTTTGTTCAGTTGATCGACGAAGTTTTCATTCTGGATAATCACCATAACCGTAAGCGGGCGCTTCTTGTCTTCCCGGGTCGCGGTCTGATGCGCCTGCTGGATGGATTGTCGGCGCTTGGCGGCGAGGGCGCGCTGGCGGCCCTGTTCCAACGCGATACGGCTGTCTTTCTGGCGGCGCAATTCCATGCGGATGGCGAGGCGATCGCGGCGCAACTTTTCCTGGACCGTTTCCACCCGGCCGAGCCACATATGAAACGCCACATAAAGGAAGATCGGCGGCCCGAAGGTAATCAGATACTTCTTGCTCCAGTAATTGAACGAATCCCGTCCCTGGGCGAGCAGGATCGAGGATTTGCAGTTATAGCGTTCCTTGAAGGTCCCCCGGCATGACGCCAGCGTGCGCTGCAACTGTTCCTCCTTCGCCGTTGCGGCGTAGTCGAACGTTGATCCGCCAAAGAACTGATCGAACCCGACCACGAATACCCAAAGCAACGCGACGCCGGCGGCCCCCCATTTTACCGATTTCTTTGTTTGATCCCGCATGATTTTGTTATTGCTTCGTCAGATTGCCACGCCACGAGAGGCGAATGTATCAGCCTTTTGCGCCAATTTCAAAATGCCTCGCGAAATTTTCATTGGCGCGCCGATGCCGATTTCAAACATTACCAATTTGTAATATCGGGGCAACGTCCCGGAAAGGTGGCTTTCCGTAACATGGATCCTTATTCGACTGGGCCGGCTGCCGTTCGGCGGGCGCGCCCGCGCATTTTCAGCGATCAAGGACAGGAGATTACGGTGAACAAATTCAAACAGAACATCGCGGTGAGTATCGGATTATTGGCGATTGCCGGAACGGCAGCCGGGGTATTCGGCTTCCAGGGAATCGATGCGAACGCGGCGTCAAATACGCAAGTCCCAGGCGCGCAATCGGCTGTGGCCGAGCGCCGGCTGCCATTGCCGGCAATGGGGGTGCGCATCGCCGACATTGTCGAGCGGGTCAGCCCCGCCGTGGTCACCGTCCATGTGACCAAAAACA
>JAYGEH010000200.1:0-8345 GCA_046582475.1 Rhodospirillales bacterium | reverse complement strand
CTACTTCAACTGAAGTCGGGCCAAACCGCCAGGATTAGCGACCTTATCGAAGTCGAGCATGACCCATGCCCTATTAGCATCCTCAAAGTATGGCTCCTCGCCATTTGATTGCCTCCGGCTGGTCCTACGAACACTACCGTCTTGGCGCATGGGAGCGTCTGCCTTCAAGCGTCCCCTAATTACAAACTGCTTGGGATTTTTTGCTGCTTCTGCGATTACGCCTAACAAGCCATGTAAATCGTAAAACGGCACTTCCTCATGTTCGAAGTACATGCCAGCGTTAAAACTGTCGGTAAATCGGTTCCCGTCAGCCCTGCGCCTATGGGTTTTTGCAGCAATATGGCTGCCGGTGCAGGTGAGTATCGCAACGGCGTAATCATCGTAGGATGCGTTGCGATTGCGCGGAGAAAATTGTACACTCTTCGACATCAAACATTCCTTGCCCGCGTTCCGCGTTCGTCCTGATGGCCGGGACGGCCGCAGCCGGTTCGTTTGAAGACGGCGCGGCGGCCGAGGCCCGCGGCGACTTCAAGACGGCGTTCAAGCTCTACCGCGCCGCCTCGAAGCAAGGCAGCGATGAGGCTAAGCTGGCAATCGGAATTTTATATCTGAACAGCCGCGGCGTGAAAAAGGATCCGAAAATTGCCCTCAAATGGTTCCGCCGCTCAGGCGATGGGGGCAATGTAACCGCGCAAAGGCTGATGGGGGTCATGTACGATGGCTCCCTGGGCGTGAAGCGCGACAAAATCAGCGCCTACAAATGGTACGGTATTGCTGCGGCGCATGGGGATTCGGAAGCCAAGACATTACAAAACACCTTGAAATACCGAATGAATTTGATGCAATTGAACGAAGCCCAAAGATTGATCGATCGCGCCATCAAGAAGCCGTCAAGAAGAGGGACGCGCAGCCGCCGGAACCGGCGCCGGCGCTAAGCCATTGGTCCTCGCTAATTGGCAGCGGCCCAAATTATTCAACCCCTTGAACGAATAATTCTCGTCCCCACATGCCGGAAGGATGTGAGCAAACATTGTTATGTCCGCGCATTTCCTCAAGTCATCTTATTAAACTTATCCCGCCGCTTCGGCATCGGCCGGAGCGGCGGTTTTCTTATGTGAATGCCGCCAGCTGGACGATCATGCGGATGGGTGGTGTTCGATCCAATGGCGGGCAATATCCAGGCGCCGGCAGATCCAGATATCGTCGTGGCCATTCAGATGATCTAGAAACCTTGCCAAACCGGCGGCGCGCCCGGGGCGGCCGGCGATGCGCGCATGCAGGCCAATAGACATCATGCGCGCCCTTTCGCGGCCCTCCTGGCGCAACACATTGAAACTGTCCTTCAAATAATGAAAAAAGTCGCCGCCGGTGCCGAAATCGCCGCTCCCGAACTTGGAATCGTTGGTATCCAGTGCGTACGGAATGACCAGGTGCGGTTTACCCGATACGGTGACCCAATAGGGCAAATCGTCATTATACGCACCCGAATCGTAAAGAAAGCCGCCCTCCTCCACGATCAGGCGGCGTGTGTTCACACTCGACCCATAGCGGCAATACCAGCCAAGCGGCCGCGCGCCCATGCTGGCTTCGATGGAGGCCACCGCGCGCCGAATATGATCCCTTTCCTCGTCTTCCGGCAAATTGAAATGTTCGACCCAGCGCCAGCCGCGGCAGCAGACATCATAGCCCATCCCGGCTATGGCCCCGGCCACCTCGGGATTGCGCTCGAGGGCGAGGGCGCAGCCGAACACCGTCGCCGGCACCCCGGCCCGGTCAAACTGCCGCAAGAGCCGCCAAATGCCGGCCCGGCTGCCATACTCGTAAAACGATTCCTGGGCCAAATTTCGCTTGCCGGGACCGAAATCTACCCCCGCCAATTCGCCGCCCGCCGTCCGGAAAATCCGTCGCCGTCGGGCATGGAGTATTCAGAGCCTTCCTCGTAATTGATAACGAACTGTACCGCCAGGCTGGCGCCACCGGGCCATTTAGGATCGGGCGGAGCGGCGCCGTAGCCGACGAAATCACGGGGATGGTCGGTTTCCATGGATCGTTTCAATCGCCTTTGCCACCCTTGGCGCCCTTATGCGCCGATGGCATCCCGGCCATGCGGCCGGGCCAGACCCAAATCGGGGCCTCTGGGAACGATGCCGTTGCTCGGCACCGGCCCGGCGCCGCCATAGATGCCGGCCTTCATGGTCTCGATATCGGAAACCTCGGCGATGCCGGGGGTCTGGTATAGATCGCGCAGGTAAGCGGACAGGTTCGGATAATCCTCGATGCGCCGGAGATTGCATTTGTAACCGAGATAATAGATCGAATCGAAGCGAATCAGATTGGGATACAGGCGCCAGTCCGCCAAGGTCTGTTCCGGCCCGCAGAGGAACCGCTGGCTGGCTAAGCGTTCTTCCAGCGTGTCCAGGGTGGCGAACAATGTATCGAAGGCTTCATCGTAGGCTTGCTGACTGACGCCCCGGCCGCAGATGTTGACGCCGTTGTTGATGCCGTCCAACACCATTTCGTTGACCGCATCGATTTCTGCGCGCAGGGCTTCGGGGTAATAATCGGGGGTCTCCGGCGCGATGCCGGCAAATGCCTGGTTGAACATCTTGATAATTTCGGAGGATTCGTTGGAGACGATGGTCCGCTTTTCCCGATCCCACAAGGTGGGCACCGTGACCCGGCCGGTATAACCGGGCGCCGCCAAGGCATAAACTTCGTGCAGATATTTCACGCTGACATCGGTACCCGGCACGATATGGTCTTCCAGGAAGGTCCAGCCCTCGCCGCCGGCGGTTTGGCGCGTGGTGGTCAGCCCGATCACCCCTTCCAGGCGTTTCAAGGCGCGCAGCAGTTCCGTCCGGTGGGCCCAGGGGCAGGACACCGAAGAATACAGATGGTAGCGGCCGGCTGCGAGCGCAAAATCGGTGCAACCGTCGGCGCTCACCCAACCCCGGAAAATGGCGTCGAATTTGACGTATTTGCCATCGTCCCGGATTTCCTTCAGCTTCTCGTCCTGCGTCCACTTGCCGTCCGACAAATGCCCCATCGGATCCTCCCGTTTATCCAATTCCGCTAGAGTAACAGCCCGGCACGGGGATTTAAAAGCGCGGATTGATGAAAGGCTCTGGGACCGGTATGTATCTGCGGCCCGTTTGGGCGTCCACATTTGAGGAGAATTCCGATGGCAGTCGTCAAACAGAAACAACCCGCCGGGCGCCAGGTCCGTGTCGCCGATTCCAATTGTCCCGAGGGCGTGCGCTGCGAAATATCCCTAGACGGCGGACACTCGATCGTCACCGATGAGCCAATCGAACGCGGCGGCACCGACACCGCAACCTCGCCGCTGATGATATTCACCTCGTCCCTGGCCGCCTGCCAGACCGTGCAGATTGTCAAGGTCGCCGAAGCCATGCGTTTCAAGCACGGCGCCATCAACATCCACGCCGAAACCGTGACCGACCGTGTCGACGGCTCTGCCGGCGGCAGCAACAAGGTCATGCGCTTTTGCGGCGCCAAAATGATCATCGATATCGAAACCGACGAGACGACGGAGAGGCTGGCGCGTTTGCAAAAAGTGTCCGAAGACCAATGTTCGGTCGGCAATCTGTTCACCGACGCCGGTTATGAGCCGGAAGTCATCTGGAACCCGCGGCCGATGAAATAGGGAGCCAGCCAGGCCAGCAATCTTGGCCGGCCTGGGACAATGACCATGAGCAAAGCCGCCGTCATCCACGCCTTCGGGGGCCCGGACGCCTTCCGCATCGATGACGTGCCCGTGGGCGAACCCGCGCCGGGCCAGGTGCGTTTAAAGCAGACCGCCATCGGCGTCAATTTTGCCGAGGTCAAGCAGCGCACCGGCGACAGCTATAGCTTCCCTCTCGGCGATCTGCCGATCATATTGGGCCGCGAAGGCGCCGGCGTGATCACCGCCACCGGCGCCGGCGTCGAAGGCTTTGTCACCGGCGAGCGGGTGGCCTACGGCATCGGCGGTACCGGCGGCTACGCCGAAGAGCGGCTGGTGGCCGCCGAGCGTTTGCTGCACCTGCCTGGCGGTATCGACGATGCCACCGCCGCCGCGGTCATGGTGCGCGGCCTGACCGCCTGGTACCTCGGCTGCCGCGCCTACCCGATTGAGGCCGGCGACTGGATATTGGTGCATGCCGCCGCCGGCGGCGTCGGCCACATTCTCAGCCAATGGGCAAAGCATTTGGGCGCCACCGTGATCGGCACCGCCGGCAGCGATGAAAAAACCGAAATCGCCGCATCGTTCGGCTGCGACCATGTGATCAATTATTCCGATACCAATGTTGCCGATGCGGTGCGCGATTTGACCGGCGGCGCCGGCGTGCGCGCGGTGTTCGATGCGGTCGGCCGCGACACCTTCGAAGCCTCGCTCGACAGCCTGGCGGACCTCGGCCATCTGGTCTCCTATGGCGCCGCCTCGGGCGACGTGACCGGCATCGATCCGATCCTCTTCATGCACAAGGGATCGATCCATTTCACCCGCGCCTCGTTGCGCCACTACACCAAGGAGCGCAGCGAACTGGAGGCCGGCGCCGAAGCGCTGTTCGGGCTGATCGCGGACGGCACAATCCGCGCCAAAATCAACCGGTTCCACGGACTGGAAGAAATGGCCGCCGCCCACCGGGCCCTGGAATCCCGGCAATTGACCGGCTCGGTGGTGGTCACGCTGGGCGATTAGCCGGCCTTCTGCTCTCTTCACGAAAACGGCCGGCGCTGAGCCCCTCCGCACATTCCAGAAGCCGAAATCAAGCTTTGTTGCGGTTGGCCTCGAGCCAATGATCGACCATGGCAACGGTTGCATCGACGTTATCGAATTGCATGCCCTTCTGCGCCGCAATGGTCTTCACGAGAAGATCGGTCCGTTCGATATTGGGGGCGCCGGCTGCCAAGGCGCGCGCCGCCGAAGATGGGTTCAACAATCCTTCGGCTGCCTTGGCATATTTTTCGAACGGCACCATGTCTTCCTCGGCAGCCCCCATCGATCGGCACACCTCGCCGACCCAGTTGTAGATCGAGCGAGACAATTCTAGGTCGCTATGCACCGCTTCCTTTATCGGCCGCATGCCGTCTTCCTGCACACAACGATAGTTGCCGGTCAGCAACATGTTCCATTTGGCGAGCGGCACGAACAGGGAATCGTGAACCTTGAGCTTAACCGGCAGTTCAATTTTTTCGCCGCCGGCGTCGTATCGAATGGCTTCGATATCGGCCTCTAACTGACGCAGGATGGCGGTATGCTCGCCCGATTCAAAACGCGCTACCTTGAAATTGGTCGGCAATCCGACTTGCAGCAAATTTACCTTTTCTTCGGGCGGGCGGAACGCCTGCGCGTCCGGACTGCACAACGTCACCAAGGCTGGATCAAAGTTCGCCCAGATGGCGTGATCGGTATAGCAACCATTCAGAGCGCTGGCGTCGAGGCCGGGAATGCGCGCCAGGTAAGGCGGCGGCGGCATGTTCATAATCGACATGCAGGGCACCCGGGCCATGGCGACCGCATCCAGCAGCTCGCGCACCCCCGGCGAGCGGTACTGCGGTTCCTGCATGGCCAGCGCCACCAGATCGTATTCGGACGGATCGACCGCGTCGGTCGTCGCGGCGGACAATTTCCCCGGTACATTTTGCGAATTTATTTCAATCGGCGCGTCCAGGCCGCGAACCGGCAGGCGCAGCCGGGCACCCTCGGCGTTAATCAGTTCTACTTCCTCCGGCAGGCACACCATGGTCACGGTGTGCCCGGCGAGTGCCAATTTGATACCCAATAAGGAACCGTACGAGGCGCCCATAATCAGTATGTTGTAATTGCTCATGATTTATCCCCTCCCTCCCGTTAATTTCGCATCAGACATGAGGTGTCATGTCCATCCCATGATTTCCACGTAAACTGGCATTTCACGGTTATCATATCTGGATTTCTCCGTCATTTGAAATGTTTCACCTCCACCTCCCGCGCCTTCAGCCAGCGCCGCAAGATAAGCCAGGCCAGGAAACCGCCCGCCATCAATGCCAGCCACCATTTCCAATCGAGAAGATGGAACGAGGCGCCCATGGTCACCATCAGCACGGTCATCGGCAGGATGCCGACGCCGGTGGTCCAGATAAACGTCCACCAGGATATTTTGGTCAAGCCGGCGGCGTAGTTGATCAGGTTGAAGGCGATGACCGGAATGAAGCGGGCCAGGAAGATCCAGTTGGCGGCGCCGTCGCCGGTCCAGCGCTCCAGCCAGGCGGCCTGGCGGCGGGCCAGCATGGTCTGCACAAACGGCCGGCCCAACCGGCGCGCCAGGTAAAACGCAATCATCGCGCCGGCCATGGCCCCCAACCAGGTGACAAAGGTCCCAAGGATGGGACCAAAAACCATGCCGTTGGCGATGGCCAGGAATTCCGCCGGAAACGGAATGAAGGAATGCAGCACCATCAGCCCGATCGAGGCGGCAACGCCCCAAGGCCCCCAGGCGGTTATGGTGCCGGTGATCTCCCGAATCCAGGCACCCGCGTCAAAATCTTGAAAAAAGAAGCCGGCGGCGGCGATGCCGGCAACCAGCATCAAGGCGACCAGGGCGGCGCCCGCCGACAGCCCGATCCATCGCGATCTTTCGGTTTGCAATGCCAATCCGGTCACATGTTTCCGGTTAAATCCGGATCATTCCCGGAGCAAGCGGCGGATCAGCGCTTGCGCGCGTTCCGCATGGAAGCCGCCGAATTCCTGAAACCGGATCACGCCCAGCTTGTCAATGATGGCGATTTCGGGGGTCCCCATGGTGCCGAATCGGACCATGGTTTGCGGTAGGCGCTGGCCCTTGATGGCCCGGTCGAGCCCGACCGGGTGGTTGATCTTTTTGCGCTTGAGGAAACCCTTCAGGCGCTGCGGCGTCTGATAGGCGAAACCTTCGAATACCGTATGGATGGAAACGAACTGCATGGCGCCGGCGGCGATCTCCTTGGCAAAAACCTTATGCCAGAATTTGACCAGGGGGATCGAAAAGGCGTTGCACCCGGGGCACCAAAGCTGGAAGAAATCGATGACCACCACCTTGCCCTTCAAATCGGACAGTTGGAAGCCATCGCTGTTGATCCATTCCGACACCTCCCATTGCGGCGCCAGGCGCGGCACCGGCTGCGAAGACGGCCGCGCATGCGCCGTCTCGGCGGCTAGAAACAGGATGGATATTACGGACAATACGCCGAATACTCTGCGCATGGTGGCCCCTTGTGATTGATAAGATTGAGCCGAATACTAACCGCTGGTTCAAGTTTCGTCGCCTCACGAATTCTCACAAAGATGTGCATGATCGCGGGTTAGGCCCGTAATGAGTGGAATTTTTGGCGCAGGTAGATTCAAAAACCCTGTGTTTTCCGTACCCCGTTGAAGGTCCGGTGTTACCCCGTAAGCGGACGTTAAATTGCTTGCCAAAATCATCATATTTTTATCGACCGGGATGTCCGCTATTGGGGGTAAATCGATTTTTTGCGTGTCGCCACTTTGCCAATTCAATGCGGTCTTGGCCAAAGAACGGCTCACCATCAATCACAATGATCGGCGCTCCCCAATGACCAACTTTTGTGCGCTCAGCATGGTTTTCGTCGATAGCTTTTATGTATAAGTTGGGGTTGTCCTCAATTGCATGATCCATTGCAGCGAGGTCTAGTCCGGCGCGTTCCACCGCTTCGGACAGATGATTTGCGTCAGTCCAATTCTCGACGCTGCCGCTCCAAATAAGTGTCGCGACTTCACGCGTATACTCTAATGAACGTCCTTTTCTTCCCGCTTCAATACCCAGGCGCGTAAGACGATGAATATATGGTTGCTCAAGAGGAATATGGACTGGGTCAAATTCCATTACGACTGGGTCCGGGTTTGGCCATACAAATGGGATTTCATAAAACTCGGCAACCCGTTTCATGTCATTTCGAGAATACGGCACCATTAAAGGATTAGCCTCCGTGAAGAATTTGGGATTGATCACAGCCTGTGGCAGAACGGGGCGAATAATAATATCGACCTCGTGTTCACGTACCCACTCGGATAGGCGGGGAATCGCCAAATAGCTGTAGGGGCTACGGTAAGAAAAATAGACGTCAACATGGGAAAACGTGGCGGTCATTCGATTTCCCCCTGAGAAATATTTGAGTGTTGGATATAAATCGAGAGTAATGATCTGGCAATCTATTCTACGGCTGCTTTTGATGCAGTGGACGGCTCCCACCCGAAGGCATCACGTTGTGCCAAAATGGTGGTTCATCTGAACCACAGGGAAATAGGAGCTGCCCATGAACGAAGTTATCACAATCGGTGTAGATCTTGCGAAGAACGTTTTTCA
>JAYGEH010000191.1:0-7905 GCA_046582475.1 Rhodospirillales bacterium | reverse complement strand
GACGCCGCCGGCTCGTCCAGCAGCCACAGCGCCGCAGGCACCGCCGCCAGGCGCGCCAGGTTCAGGCGCCGGCGCTGGCCGGCCGACAAAAAGCGCGCCGGCAGATCGGCCAAGGAGCCCAGGTTGAAACGCTCCAGGGCGCCAGCCAAATCGCCGCCGCCGGACATATCGCACCAGAATTGCAGGTTTTCGGTGACGGTGAGCGCCCCCTTGACGGCATCGGCGTGGCCCACATAGAGGAGCCGCGCCCGGTGCCCGTCCCGGTCCTCGGCCAGCGGCGTTCCGTCCCAGCGGAGCTGCCCCTCGATCACCGGAAGCAAGCCCGCCATGATGCGCAGCAGGGTCGATTTGCCGCTGCCGTTGGGGCCCACCAGATGCAGCATCGCGCCTTCGCCGACGTCAAAATCAAGGCCGCGAAAGACTAACCTTTGCCCGCGAAAACTGCTCAGGCCGCTGCCGGTAAATTGCCCCATTGATCCTGCCGCCCAAATGCCTGCCGCCCGCAACCTAGCGGAACAGCATTTCAAATAAAAGCGGACAGGAAAAAGCGGCCGGGAAGTCAGGGGTTGCTTCCCGGCCGAAGGTGTTTGGCATGTCCTGCCAATAGGGGGGTAAGAGAGTACTGGTCTCTTAATCAGGAGGCCTGATCGCCGCCATATAAGCCCGGAAATGTGGCAAAAATATGAGGCAATTGAATCCAATCCGTGCTGTACTTATATATGCAAAGAAAAAAGGATATATTTGGTCCTGCCGATGCTGCCGTTGCGGGGCTGGAATGGCGAAGCCCGATGGTGTAGGCAGGAGCCGCAATCTTGCGGATATATTGGAGGAAACGCCCATGCCGGTTCTCGGACAGGACAGCTTGAAAACACGGTGCACGCTCGAGGCGGGCGGCAAAAGCTATGAATACTACAGCCTGGCCGCGGCCTCCGAAGCCGGGCTCGGCGATTTATCAAAGCTGCCCTATTCCTTAAAAGTCCTGCTCGAAAACCTGCTTCGCTACGAAGACGGCATCAGCGTCAGCGCCGATGACATCAAGGCCCTGGCCGAGCGCCGCCCGAACCACGAGATTGCCTTTCGCCCGGGCCGCGTCCTGTTGCAGGATTTTACCGGCGTGCCGGCGGTGGTCGATCTGGCCGCCATGCGCGAAGCGATGAGCGATCTCGGCGGCGACCCCAGAAAAATCAATCCGCAAAGCCCGGTCGATCTGGTCATCGATCATTCCGTGATGATCGACAAATTCGGCACCGAAGCGGCCTTCGACGCCAACGTGGAAATGGAGTTCGAGCGCAATCAGGAACGCTACGAATTTCTGCGCTGGGGATCGGAAGCCTTCGATAATTTCCGCGTCGTGCCGCCCGGCACCGGCATCTGCCACCAGGTCAATCTGGAATTCCTGGCGCAGACCGTCTGGACCGCGGATATGGACGGAAAAACGGTTGCCTATCCCGACACGGTGGTCGGCACCGACAGCCACACCACCATGATCAATGGCCTGGCGGTGCTGGGCTGGGGCGTCGGCGGCATCGAGGCCGAAGCCGCCATGCTCGGCCAGCCGGTCTCCATGCTGATCCCCGACGTGGTCGGCTTCAAGCTGACCGGGAAAATGCGCGAAGGAACCACGGCCACCGATCTGGTGCTGACCGTGGTGCAAATGCTGCGCGCCAAGGGCGTGGTCGGCAAGTTCGTGGAATTCTTTGGCCCGGCCCTGGATTCCCTGTCGCTTCCGGACCGCGCCACCCTGGCCAACATGGCCCCCGAATACGGCGCCACCTGCGGCTTCTTCCCCGTAGATGCAGAGACCATCCGCTTCTTGAAATTCACCTCGCGGGAGGCGGGGCGCATCGCCCTGGTCGAGTCCTATGCCAAGGCGCAAGGCATGTGGCGGGACGCCGCCACCCCCGATCCCGATTTCACCGACATATTGGAATTGGATATTGCCACCGTCGAGCCGTCGCTGTCGGGCCCGAAACGGCCGCAAGACCGCATTCCGCTGTCCGCCGCCGCCAAGGCGTTCGAACAAGCCTTAACCGATGTGGGCCGGGGTAGCGGTCCGATTGCCGCCGCCGGCACCGATTATTCGATCGAGGACGGCGACGTGGTCATCGCCGCCATCACCAGCTGCACCAACACCTCGAACCCGTCGGTATTGCTGGCCGCCGGCCTTCTGGCGCGCAACGCGGTGGCCAAGGGATTGCGGCCCAAACCCTGGGTCAAAACCTCCCTGGCGCCGGGCTCGAAGGTGGTCACCGATTACCTCGCCGAAGCCGGCGTCTTAGGGGATTTGCAGACCCTTGGCTTCAACGTGGTCGGTTATGGCTGCACCACCTGCATCGGCAATTCCGGGCCGCTGCCGGAACCGGTGGCGAATGCCGTCGACGCCGGCGATCTGACGGTTTGTTCGGTGCTGTCCGGCAACCGCAATTTCGAGGGCCGCATCCACGCCCAGGTCAAGACCAATTATCTGGCTTCGCCGCCGCTGGTGGTCGCCTACGCCATCGCCGGCTCGATGCGGCGGGATTTGTATCACGATCCCCTGGGCAAGGGATCGGACGGCGAGCCGGTCTATTTGAAGGACATCTGGCCGACCAACAAGGAAATCCAGGAGGCGGTGGCCAAGCACATCACGCCCGAAATGTTCGCCCAGCGCTACGGCGACGAGGTTTGGGCCGGCCCGCAGCAATGGCAGGATATCAAATCGGCGGGCGAACTGACCTATGGCTGGCAGGAACAATCCACCTATGTGAAATTTCCCACCTTCTTCGACGGCATGACCGAGGAAGCCGGCGATTTCGCCGACGTCGAAGGCGCACGCGAATTGGCCATATTGGGGGATTCGGTGACCACCGATCACATTTCCCCGGCCGGCGCCATCCCCGAAAGCGGCCCGGCGGGCATCTATTTGACCGAGCGCCAGGTGCGCCCGGCCCAGTTCAACTCCTACGGCTCCAGGCGCGGCAATCACGAAGTGATGATGCGCGGCACCTTCGCCAATATCCGTATCCGCAACGAAATGGCGCCCGGCACCGAAGGCGGCGTTACCGTGCACCAGCCGTCGGGCGAGCCCATGTCGATCTATGACGCGGCGATGAAATATGCGGGCGAGGGCACGCCGCTGGTGATCATCGGCGGCAAGGAATATGGCAACGGCTCGTCCCGCGACTGGGCCGCCAAGGGCACCCGCCTGTTGGGCGTCAAGGCGGTCATTGTGGAGAGCTTCGAGCGTATTCACCGCTCCAACCTGGTCGGCATGGGCATCTTGCCGCTGCAGTTCAAAGACGGCGCCACGCGCAAGACACTGGGCCTTGAGGGCACCGAGATATTCGATATCACCGGCATCAAGGACGGCATCGAGCCGCGCATGGACGTGGCCTGCCGCATCACCAGGGCCGATGGCTCTTCAGAAGACATCCAGCTCCTCTGCCGCATCGATACCGCCGACGAGGTGGAATATTACCGCCACGACGGCATCCTCCAATATGTCCTCCGCCGTCTGAAAGCGGCCTGAAGGCGGCCGGAGGGAGGCCGGAGCGGGCGCCGCCCATGCCGCCGGGCGCCCGCCGGGTGCCCAGAAGTCACGCAACTATCACCGCCATTTGATTGGCGGTTGGTGCCGGCATGCACTAATTTTAAAAAGATGAAACCCATACGAATATTACCCGTGGCGGCGGCTTTGGCGATGGCATGGCTGGCGCTTTCGGCATTGCCGGGCGGCGCCGATGCCGGCCAAAAAGTCCAAGCCAGCCAGGACCGGCTGACGGTGGTCGAGCTTTATACTTCGCAAGGCTGCTCGTCCTGCCCGCCGGCCGATAATCTGCTCGGCCAGCTGGCCCGGCAGAGCGGCATCCTGGCGCTGTCGTTTCATGTGGATTATTGGGATTATATCGGCTGGAAGGACCCCTATGGATCGGCGCGGAATTCGCGCCGCCAGCGGGCCTATAAGAAATCCTTCAACCGCTCTTACGTCTATACGCCGCAAATGGTGCTCAATGGCATGCTCGAAGTGACCGGCTCCGACGCCACCGCCGTCCTGGCCGGTATCAAACAGGCCGCGCGGGCGCCCAAGGTGCCGATCGGTCTCAGCTGGAATAGCGCGGGCGATCTTATAATTTCGGTCAGCGGCTCGGCGCAGCCGGCGCTGGCGGCCATCTGGCTGGCCTTGTTCGATGGCAAAATCGAGACCCGCGTGCGGCGCGGCGAAAACCGCGGCCGGACCATCACCAATTACAATGTGGTGCGCGATTTCCAAAAAATCGGCGACTGGAACGGCCGGCCCAAGACGCTGACCATTGCGGCCGCCAAATTGCAGCGCCATAAAGGCCGCAGCTGCGCGGTGTTTCTGCAGAGCGAGATGAAAGGACCCATCCTCGGCGCCGCGGCGATCCAATTGGAACCCCAGCGGTAGTCCCGATATTCGCGCCGGGCATTGAGCCCAAGCGCGTGGGATTGCCCGACTTGCGGCTTGGTATAACGCCAAGCCGCATTTTTTTGAACCAGGACTTCGAGGTCGGACTCCAGCCGGTCTGGGGATGGCAGGGTCGGCCAGACCGGCGTCGATCTTGGCACCTCGATGTGATCGGAGCACCCCCAACTTCAAACAAGTAGAATCACCACGAAAGACAGTGGGACGGTGAGAAGAAAGAAAGAGAAAAAGAGATTTCAACACAGAGGACACAGAGGTCACAGAGAAGTAATAAATGCGCAGCGCGCGCCATTAATATCCCTTTCACCAGCCCCCCCGCAGCCGGTATAATCGCGCCGAATCCTCCCGCCACAATTTCCGAAACAGCACCCGATGAGCGAATTCAAGACCCTCGACCAGATCGATTTCGCGGGCAAGCGTGTCCTGTTGCGCGCCGATTTGAACGTTCCCATGAAAGACGGCCGCATCACCGACAGCGCGCGCATCACCGAAGCCGCCGTGGCATTGCTCGAACTTCTGGACGGCGGCGCCGGCGTCGTTCTGACCAGCCATATGGGCCGGCCCAAGGGGCAGGTGGCGCCGGAATATTCGTTGCGCCCGGTCGCCGGCCGGCTGGCCGAAGAGCTCAGCGGCGCCGACATTACGTTCGTCGATGGCTGGGACGGCAGCCGTGCCGAGGATGCGGCGGCGGCGCTGAAGCCGGGCGACGTCCTGCTTTTGGAAAATCTGCGCTTCGATCCCGGCGAAGAGGCCAACGATGCGGTGTTTGCTGCGCGCCTGGCCGGGCTCGCAGATCTCTATGTGGACGACGCTTTTTCCTGCGCCCACCGGGCCCACGCCTCGATCGCCGGTGTGCCCCGGTATCTGCCGTCGGTGGCCGGGCGGCTCATGCAAAAGGAACTGGATGCCCTGCAGACCGCTCTTGAGAACCCGGTGCATCCGGTGGCGGCGATCGTCGGCGGCAATAAGATTTCATCCAAACTGGGGGTCCTTGAGAACCTGATCGCCAAGGTCGATCACCTGTTGATCGGCGGTGCCATGGCGCACACATTTTTGCTGGCGGGCGGCATCGAAGTTGGCCGTTCCCTGGCCGAGCCGGCGATGATCGATACGGCGCGCGCCGTTACCGCCGCCGCCGCCGCCGCGGGCTGCAAGATCAGCCTGCCCACCGACGTGCGCGTTGCCGCTGAATTGACCGAAAACGCCCCGTCCCGGGCGTTGCCGGTTGACGCCATTCCGGCCGATCAGATGGCCCTCGATATCGGCCCCAAAACGGCGCGGGCCATGAACGAAGTCATCGCCGCGGCGCGCACGGTGATCTGGAACGGCCCCCTCGGTGCCTTCGAGGTAACCCCCTTCGATACCGGCACCAACACGGTGGCGCGCACCGTGGCGATGCGCACCAATATCGGCGCCCTCAAAAGCATCGCCGGCGGAGGCGGCACCATGGCGGCGCTGGTGCACGCCAAGGCGGCCAAGGATTTCACCTACGTATCGCTCGCCGGCGGCGCGTTTTTGGAGTGGCTGGAGGGGCGGAAATTGCCGGGGATCGAGGCGCTCAAGGGGTAGGCCGGAGAGGGTAGCCCACATGGGGATGGCCCGGTCGGCCATGTGGGCGTCAGGTCCGGCACCTCGGTCGCAGGGTTGGGTGCTGTCCATTCCGTCATTGTCGGGCTTGATCGCGCAATCCATGGCGCGACGCTTATGCGGTTTCAGGTGGCAACGGCGTATATCGAGATCATCATTTTTCGCCGCAAACTTCCTGAAATTTTTTGATCCGTTTCAAACCGGAGTGCGCCATCACATTGGAACTTTTGCAAAGCCTTTTATAGTCACTATTGGCGAGTTCGAATTTGCCCAATTTCTCGTAGAGCTGGCCTCGCTCCAGATAGTAGCCTTGGTAATCGGGGCGCGCTTCTATTCCCGCATTCAATTCGATTAGTGCATCACCAATTCGGCTCTCTAATTTGTATATCTCCGCAAGCGTATTTCGGTATGGCGGCCAGCCGGGCTGGACCTCAAGTGCAACCTTTAGATCGGCGTATGCGCGTTCAAAGTTTCCGGAATGAGCGAACGCGAGTGCGCGTTCGCTCATCACCATCGCCCGGCTTACTCTTTTTTTCGCCGATACATTCTTTTGTATTTGCTGGAGTCCAAAGTCGCAAAGCTTTATTCAAATCTTGCAACGCCAGCTTTGGTTTGAGGGCGGTGTTGTATAAATCTCCCCTCAGGGCAAAGTGTAACCACGACGGATCGGTGTCCCTCCTCGCCCGCTTGTATTTTATGTCAGCCGTTAAATGAATAATTGCTTCTTCGGTGTTTCCAGATTCAATTGCCCGAAACAGCTTATTCAAGTGATCCGAAGGAAATCCTAAGGAGTAGAAAAACGGGGGTACGGCGCGGCCTTGTGCGGTATGAACCGCGACGAAAACTATAAACATCAAAAATGTAATTAGGTATCTCATGTTTACTGATGACCTGTTGCTATCGAAAAGTTTGGCGGAACAATCAGATAATCGGTTGCTTATAAAATGAAATTTACAAGGTATATCCAGAAATTTCCAATCGACTAAACCGCCCCCCACCCGTCATGGCCCGACTTGATCTGGGAATCCAGGGATCGACCTCTATGCTGTCCTGGATGCCCCGAACACTTGTCAACCATGTCTCCGGTCTAAACAATAAATCGGGGCATAACGACAGGGTATAAACCGCGGACCAACTGCTAAATCTGCGCCCATTGACACCGAGCCGATTTGTACTACCTAACATATCTGCTCTTGAACATTGTGAATATGTCGATTTAACCAATGCGCCGGGGAATCACCCCCGAGTCCCGCAAACGCTTCTGGTGCGCATGTCTAATGCCCATATCGCGAGGTGCCAGACCGGACGGCCAATCGGCCAACCATGCCATCCCCGATTGGCCTGGGCACGTGTACCCCCACAAACCCCCATGGTGGTTTTGCTGAAAAGTGTCGCACAAATGGGCAAAAACCGTAAGGAACCGTCATAAACCGTCATAACCGTAAGGGGGGTGCGGGCGATGTCGCACGAGAATTATTGGCGCAATACACCCATGAGTGCAAAAACCGGGCGCCCGCCTTGGCACCTCCGACAATGCGACCGATGGACGATGAAAATTTTTATTCCCACCGTCTCATTGTCTTTCGTGGTTCAAACATTTTCTTGAGGCAGGGGGAGCGATAATCGGGGCGCCCGGATGGCCAACCATGCCATCCCCACCCGGGCTCGCGTTGTTACTCGGAATCGCCGGAGGAATAGTTTGGCAGGGCGGCGCCTTCCAGCTTGATCTTGCCGAGAAGATCGTCGAGCTTGCCGCGCAGCTCTTCCGATTGCTGCAACAGAACCGTCGCCGCGTCGAGCGCCTCGGACGACGACTCGGCGGCGAATTCGAGGGCCACGTCGTTGACCGCGTTGATGGTCTGGCCGATCTGCTGGATCGAGCGGATCGCCTGGTT
>JAYGEH010000123.1:0-2250 GCA_046582475.1 Rhodospirillales bacterium | reverse complement strand
GGTTCGATCTGCACCACCCCTGCAACCGGGAATTCATGGAATTCTGGCACCAGATTTATGCCGAGGATTTGGTATTTGATCTTCCCGAATGGCACGATTCATACGTTTACAACATGGTCCGAAAATCTTATGAAGACAAGGGGCTGATCACCGCTTTCGATCTTCGGGCCGACAAAAACGACGATCATCATCCGTTCGTCAACAGCCCGTTGGACGAAGCCATAGACCACCTGAGGGTCCCAGGCGAAAATTCGCCGGCTGCTCGTTTGCAGTTGATTTAAGAAAACCGCGTGAACAATTCTACTGGCAGGTGGTACCATTGATCGCCGAAGATCTGGTTCCAGGTGTTGCGCAAATATTATCCGGATGAGACAGAGGAGACAGCCATGACAAACCATGACGTGAAACGGACCGGCGCCGATATCCGCGCCAAACTGAACCATCCTGTGGTCGACGCCGATGGCCATATGATCGAAACCACATTCGCGGTCCTCGATTTCGTCAAACAGGTGGGCGGCGCCGATATCGCGGCCCGCTACGAAGCGTCGCTTAAGTCCGACACCACCAGTTCAAACCGGGTCGCCGTCTGGGTCGGCAATTCCGGCCCGGCAAGCATTGACCGGGCGACGGCCATGCTGCCGAAGCTTTTGTACAGCCGCCTGGACGAAGCCGGCATCGATTTCGGGGTGGTCTATGGAACCCACGCCCTGACCGTGCTGCGCCTCGGCGACGATGAATTGCGCCCGGTGGTCTACCGGGCCATGAACATGCTCTATGCGGACATGTTCAAAGACGTCTCCGACCGGCTGACCCCAGTGGCCTTGATCCCCATGAACAAGCCGGCCGAGGCCCTGGCCGAGTTGGATTTTGCCGTTGGCGAGCTGGGCTTGAAGGCGATTGTCATGAATGCCCTGATCCGCCGCCCGGCGCCCGAAGTGCTGGCCGAAGCGCCGCATCTTGCACATCTGTCATTGGCGCCAACCAGCCCGGCCATGGATGTGGGCGAGACTTACGATCCGGTGTGGGCGAAATGCGTGGAGTTGGGCGTCGCGCCCTCTTGCCATGACGCCTTTCGCGGCCGCGGCTCGACACACGGCTCACCCAGCAATTACGTATTCAATTCCCTCGGCAGCTTTGGCCAGGGCAGCGACTATTTCTGCCGCTCGTTATTGTTCGGCGGCGTGCCCAAACGTTTTCCAACGCTCAAATTCGCGTTCCTCGAGGGCGGCACCGGCTGGGCGTCGCAGTTATTTAACAGCCTCTTCGAATATTGGGAAAAACGCAGCCTGGAAGCCTTGGCGAAAAACCTGGACCCGGCCAAACTGGATGTGGATTTGCTGGTCGAGAAGTTTGAAGAATACGGCAACGAATATCTGACCCCGGAACGCATCCGGGAAAATCCCCATCACCCGGTGTCATCGCAACTTTTCGTGCCGCCCGAAGAGCTCGATGATTTCGCCCCTTCGGGCATCGAGGGGCCGGAGGATATCTGCCGTATCTTTAATGATAGTTTCTACTTCGGATCGGAAGCCGACGACCGCATGACCGCCGTCGGCTTCGATGCCAAGCTCAATCACTATGGGCTCAAGCTCAAGGCAATTCTGGGCTCGGACATCGGCCATTGGGATGTGCCGGACATGACCAAGGTGATGGTGGAAGCCTACGAGATGGTCGAGCACGGCTTTATCTCGGACGAGGATTTCCGCGATTTCACTTTCACCAATGTGGTCGAAATGCACACCGGCATGAACCCCGATTTCTTCAAGGGAACCGTGGTCGAAGGCGACGTGGGGAAATTTATGGCCGAAAAGAAGGCGGCTTAGATTGAATTAAACTACCAGACCGATGCGTTCGATTTATCGGTATCGCGCCGCCCTTTGGTTTTGCGGCGGCGGTCGGGCCCGGCGATCGGCCATTTTTTCCTGCGCCGTTGGTTGGAGCGTTTGACCCGCTGGCCGGCGGGCCGCTCGTCTTTGACGCCTTCGTGCCATTCGGGCATTGCTTCCTCGACCTCTTCGGTCTCGCCGCTGGGCGCCCAGATGCGATTAAGCTCAAGGTCCCGTTCCTGTTCCCGGGTCAGGCCGCTAAGGATTTATCCGGATCGATCCTGCCGTCATCGCCGAAGGCGTTGGCGGCATCGATCACCCCCAAAACCTCGGAGACCAGCTCTTCCGCATTGAAGCCGTCGCGCAGGAATTGAACGCCCAGTTCGTTGACAATCTTGGACGCCATGCGCAAACCGTCGCCATC
>JAYGEH010000091.1:0-16961 GCA_046582475.1 Rhodospirillales bacterium | reverse complement strand
CGGACAACATCACCCTGCTGCCCTTGCCGCCGAAATCGCCGGAACTCAACCCGGTCGAAAACATCTGGCAGTTCATGCGCGATAACTGGCTCTCAAACAGGATATTCAAATCTTACAATGAAATTATTGATCACTGCTGCTCCGCTTGGAACCAGCTCGTCGATCAACCTTGGAAAATTATGTCAATCGGACTACGTGAGTGGGCGTATCAATGATTCTTTTTGCAAGTTGGCATTAGAGCACTATCCGACCAAATCCGATCAATTTGACCGGGTGAATTTGCGTCGTGATTAGGCGCGCTTCGAATGGCGATGCCTTTGCATCGGCAAAGGAGCGCAACGACTCCACGGCGCAAATGCGCCCGGCCTCCGGTGCGGCATCCGGGCCTTTCGGGGGCGTTGCGGCGCTTGCCCGATGGATCCGCATCGCGCTGCGCACCGCGCCTACCCGAAAAACCCGGCTGCCACATCAAATGGACCGGATTTGGTCGGATAGCGCTCTAAACGCGTGCCGTTACTTTTTCGCTGCCGCCCGGATTGACGATAAAGGCGATGCCGCGCTCGAGAAAATCCGCCACCAGTCCGGCGAGGCGTTCGGGCTGATCGCTTTCGATGTTGTGGGCGGCGTCGTAAACATAGTTGAGCAGGGATTTCGGAATATTGTGGCGCAATAGCTGGCCGCATTCGGGCACGATCGTGGTGTCCTTGGTGCCGAGAATGATGAGGCACAATTGTTCAATTTCCCCGAGCCGGGCGATGGCCTCTTCATCGCGTTTGGAGGGCCCGTGGTAATGATGCAGCATTTCCCGGTTGAGCTGCATGATGTCTGCGGGCTTTTCCGGCGGGCGGCGGTCCGGATAGGCATACAGGCGCGCAACGATGTCGCCCGGATCGGTGGAAAGTTCCGGCGCATCGGCGCTGCGAAACCCTGCCGGGCATTCCAGGACCAGTTGCTGGACCGGATTGGGATGCAGGATGCCGTACCAAACCCCGGCCCAACCGCCGAAGGATTGCCCCATCACGTCAAAAACATCGCCAATCACTTTTTCACCGAATTCATGGGCCAGATCGGCCAGCCCTTGCATGGAAGCCACGCCGGCATGGGTTTCGGTGCCATCGAAGCCGGGAAAGACCGGCGTAAATATCCGATGCTTTTCGGCCAGGATTTCCAAAGCCGGCGTCACCCGCTGGCCGCCCGCGCTGTGCAAATATAATATGGGATTGCCGTCACCGCCGCCGCCAACCGCGTAGCGCACCGGGCCAGTGGATAATTCAGCATCTTTGTATTCGAATTCCATTGTGTCAGTTCCTTAAACGTCGCGGACGGCGGGGAACACCACGTCGCGCAGCATTGCCATGCAGTGAAGAACGGCGGAATCGGGCGTATTTCCGACCTTGATATTCAAGTTCATGCGTCCGTGGCCGAGTTGTTTTTTCAATTCCTTGATCTGTGCGATCGCCCGTTCCGGCGTGCCGCACACCATCAGGCTTTGCTCGGCGCGTTCGGGAACCGATGCGCGGGCGGCGTTGACGGAGATTTTCTGGAACTGTTGCCTGGCTTCCTCGGTTTCGAAATAGCGGGTTTTCTGCAGCACGATTTTTTGCGCCGTCCGAATTCCGCCGCCCAGAACCTTGGTGAAATATTCGTTGCCCGCTTCGGCAATATCCCAGGCTTCCTGATCGGTATCGCAAATCATGCACGGCACGCCGATCATGATATCGTCGTCCACAGGCTCCCAGCCGGCGTCGCGGGCAAAACCGCGAAAATCGTCAATCGCTTCGCGCGCGCCTTCCATGGTAGTCAGGCGGAGGATGCCGACGATCGCCCCCATTTCAGCGGCCAGCTTTGCAGACGCTTTGCTGCTGCCGGACATCAGGATGCGCGGATGCGGCGTCTGCACCGGTTTCGGCCAGATGGAGATGGCGCGGTATTGGTAATACTCGCCCTCCCAGCCAAAGGGCTCGGTCTCGGTCCAGCATTTCTTGATCAATTCGCAGGCTTCGTACATGCGCCCGTAGGATTCCTCGGGCGATACGTTGTAGGCCACATATTCGTGGGGAATGCCGCGCATGAAACCGGCGATCAGGCGGCCCCGGCTCATCACGTCGAGCATGGCGTACTCCTCGGCGATGCGGATCGGATTGGCCAACGGGACAATGTTGCCCGATTGCAAAATCCCGGCCGTGGTCGTTCTCTGAATGATTGCCGCGGCAACCAAGTTCGGATTGGGCATCAGGCCATAGGGGCTCATATGGTGTTCGTTGCAGCCGATCCAGTCGAAGCCGACCTCCTCGGCGTAAACCTTGTTGTCGATATAGCTGTTGAATAGTTCGGTCCCCAATTCCGGGTCCCACTGGTGGTTTGCCACCGGCCAATCCTGGCCCGCCTCCTTGATGCCGGTATAGGGCATGTGGTGGGTGTAGGAAAATTTCATGGGGCGCTCCGTTGACAATTTTACCGAAAATCCCGGAAGCCGGTATACCGGCTTCCGGGCCACAGGTAATTTTATTTGACCTTCAAAATCTTGGCAAATTTCTTCAGAAATTTAATGCCGCTTTTGGCGAAAAATTCCCGCGACGGCCCCAGGTTGGTTTTCGGAAACGGACCATACCGCCGAATACAGCGCTACGGCGGCACGATCACATCTTCATCCTGCAGGCGCCGAATTGCCGCCTTGCCGGTATCGCGGCTCGCGGGTCCGGTATCGAGGGGCATCATCGTGCGTTTGGCGAATTCCTTGCCAAACAGTTCCGATTTGACCTGCGCCGGGTAATTCATGCGCGTTTCGGTGCGCCGCCGCCGCAGCCGCTCCAGATTGACTTCCGCGGTGACCAGGGATTCGCCCGGCCCTTCGATGCGCGCCACCCAGCCGCCCTGATAATCGATCACCGACGATCCGCCCCGCGTGGCGAATGCCGCCGAGGCGGCGCCGGACGACTGCCCGATATTCGCGGTGGCGAAATAGCACAGGTTTTCATAACAGCGGCTGCGCCGCGCCTGGTCCCATGCGGTGTTGCGGGGGCCGTTGTCTTCCGCCGTCGGATGCAAATAGATTTCGGCCCCGTGAAATGCAAAAACGCGCGCCAATTCAAAGAAATTCACATCGTTTTCAACCATCACGGCGAGCCGGCCAAAGGGTGTATCAAGCACCGGAAACAGCGAACCTTCGCCGTAGCGTTCTACATATTCGGAATGCACATCCGCCGGCGAGACATTGGGAATCGCGCCTTCCACATTGTGTTCCTGAATTTTACGATAGCGCAGCTCGACACTGCCGGACGGCCCGACGATAAAGCCGGTACTGAACCACATATCGGGCCAGTCGAGATCGCGCTCGAATGCGGCGCCGGCAAGATAAACATCGTGCTGGCGCGCGAATTCTCCCATGCGCGCAGTTTCCAGCCCTGGAATCTGGATGCAGATATCCCGCCAATCCTCGGCCGAGCGGGTATGGTTGTGGCCCTGCAGCCAGCCTTCGGGAAAAACGATGACGCGGGCGCCCTCGCGGGCAACCGCGCCTTCGGCGATTATCAAAGACCGGTCCAGATTGCGGGCGATCACCGCGTCCTTTTCGGCCGCCGTATCGATGACTTCGACAGCGGCCTGAACGCAGCAGATCGGATAGGATTTTACCGCCATGGTCAGGCCGTGGCCCGACGATCGGCGGACTCGTCTTCTTCGGTTTGGAATTCGTAACCCTCGGGCGCGACATAGACGCCGTTGCGTATGTAGCGCTCGATCACTTCGCGGGTGTTGAGCGAACCTTCGCTGCGGTCCTGGATCGGATGATCCAACCACCGGTTCAACGGGCTGGCGCGATGCCTGGCGTATTCCTTGGCATAAAGCTCGGAGCGTACCTGGGCCAGAATATTGCCGTTGATTTCAGCTCGCCGCTCGCGGAGCGCTTCGATGTCGATGGAACCGAGCGCCAGCGCCTCGCCGGGGCTTTGCGACTGCCCAACTACATTGCCGTTAAAATCGACGATTTTCGAGCCGCCATGCGAGCGTTGCAATGGCGCAATCTCGCCTTCCATGCGCTGCTGGAAATTCAGACCGGGCGCATCGGCGAAGGTGTCCCCGGCGATCTGCGCGACGTAGCCGCCGTGGTTGGCGGAAATGATGTACATGATGTTTTCGAATGCGCGGGTGCGGCGGCTCATTTCCCAAATATCCCGGTGCGGCGAATAGGGCTCGCCGGTTACGTGAAGCAGCACTTCGGCGCCGTGCAGCGCAAAGGTGCGCACCATCTCGGGAAAATTTATGTCGTAGCAATTGATGACGCCGAGGCGTCCGATCGGCGTATCGACGACCGGGAACAGCGCATCTTCGCCGCCTTCGGTTTTGACATAGAGATCATAGAGAGCCGGCGGCGTCGAATAGGTCGTGTGGCCTTGAACATCGGCGCCGTTGATCTTCCGGTAGCGGATCAGCAACTCGCCGGTCGGGCCGAACAGATAGGCCGAATTGAACCACCTTCCAGGATAGTTTGGATCGTATTCCATGGTGCCGCCGCCAACATAGGCGTCGTTGTCGCGGGCGAATTGCGCCAAGGGATCAAGCTCGGGACCGGGAATCTGCAGCGCCACTTTGGTCCATTCATCGACGGTTCGAAGATGCTCCGCCCCGGTCAGGCTGAATTCGGGCAAGACGAACAGTTTAGCCGCGCCGAAGCGGTGGCTGACATAATCCATCAACGACAGGGAACGGTTGACGTTCTCGCGAACAATTTCGTCGCGCCAGGCGGGATCCTTGACATGGCGGATGACGGTCTGGACGGCGACGGCGGTGTAAGGCGTGATCATGGTCATAGTTTTATCCCTAGGACTAATGGCCGAACCTAACCCGACCTGCGATACCCGTCATTAATGGGCATGACATTGTTAACAGACCCCTTCCCCAGGGGCAAGAAACGCGCCGCACAGCAACGGTTTAGCTGGGCGGCGCAGATCCAACGAGACCTCCAATGGCCTCTCGCGACAGCGCGACAGTATGTCTCCAAGCGAACGGAATCCCGGAATTCGTTCTTTTCGTCCCTTCCGGTAAGGCTTCACATCGAGCGCCGGCATGATCCGCAACTCTTGACCAAGTGCCTGTAACCGCTATGGCTGCCGCGGCTAGCCCCGGACCGGGGATTATCCATCCGGATCACACTCGTTTCAGCCGCGGCAGGACGTCTTCGGCGATTCGTTTCATCATGCCAAATTGGTCGGAATTGGCGACGACGAACTGAAACAAGGTCACACCAACGTCGATGTAGCTGTTGATTCGTTCGGCCACTTCCTCGCCGGTACCCCAGCACCCCCATCGGTCGACCAAGTCATCGGGAATTGGCGGACCGTGGAAATCCTCGAGATGGCTCTTGACTCCTTCCCACGCCTTGCGGTTGTCGTCGTCGATGTTCATGAAACAATTCAGCCCGATCGCATATTTTCGGCCCGGATAGGTCTTTTCGGCGATCTCCATCATTCTTTTGTAATGGGAATCCACCTCTTCCGGGTGACAGTGGTTGGTCAGCCAACCATCGCTATGATCGATCATCGCTTGACTGGAATGTTTGCCGACGATGAATTTGCCGCGGGTATTTTCGTCCCAGATCGGGAAATGCGCGCCTTTTTCTTCTTTCGGGATGTACATGCCGGCGGCAACCACCAGTGGCGGCGGCTCGGCCGGGCGGGCGTATCCCAGAGTTATATCATCGAAATCGTAGAACTCTCCGTGATGGGAAAACTTGTCCTCGCTCCACAGTCGACGAAGGACTCCGACGCATTCGGCGAAGTGGCGTGCGCGGCGTTTATAAAACAGATCGGGATCGAAATCGGCTCCTCTTCGAATGGCCGTCAGCGCTCCGTATTGGCGTTTATGAATCGTGCCGCGGCCGCCGCCGGCACCGGCGCACAGGATTGGCCGCCCCTCGGACACTTCGTTCAATGTCGCCCAGGTCTGGGCAAGGTGAATGGGATTTCGAAGATGCGGTATCAGGATGCCGGTGCAAAGCCGGATACGTTTGGTTTGCGCCGCAACCGCCGTCAGAACGGCCGGCGGATCAAATGCGGCCGTCGTTCGCCGGCCCATCATGCCGTCGTGCACCCATACCGCATCAAACCCCATGGCTTCGGCTTCGCGGCCGGCGCGAAGCAGGTCCTGCAGCGCGTATCTCTTGCCGGTGATCCCGGTCACGTTGTTGATGGAAACGCCAGCGATGATTTTGTCGCCGATTTGCATAAAGACGATCCTCTATTGCTGGCGGCAGGGCTCGACCAAAACGCCATCTTCGGGCCATCGCAACGCCCATCGGGTTCACGCCATATTGACATAGTATATTTGCCCATCAACATATATCGAACGAACGGGCGAATAGCGCACCCATTCACGGATGGGAATATTGGTCGCGGGCGGACTGCGATCTTCAGGGTAAAACAGAACAGGCCAAAGCCGGATTACCGGAAAATTAGCCGATCTTAACGCTGGTGAATGACCGCTATTGGCCGAGGCTGTTGCAAAACACGGTCGCCAGCGCGGTTCCGTCGATCCGTTTTGCTATGAGCGTCTTGGTTTCTTTCGCCTCCGGCTGATGCCGGGGCGGGTTTTGTCTTTCCTGGTCTGTTTGGTGGTCGTTTTTGCGCATCGATCAGGCCAGGATCGGTGTTGGCGGCGGTATCGAGAGGCGCCGCACCGACGGGTATTTCATCGGGTTGGCAGGCGAATTTGGGTAATTCGCCGAATGTCCGTTCAGGGTCAGCGAACTTGTCGCTTCCCTTTTGCGGGCACAATTACATTGCGATATTAGTTTCCCAAAAAATTTCCGTTTTCAAATCTGCCGCGCAGCACGCGGCCGTCGGCAAATGAAAAGGTCCCCTGTCCGGTCCTCATGTTAGCCCTGAAACCACCGACATATGTGGCCCCGTTGGTAAATTTGTAGGTGCCTTGACCATGTAATTTGCCGTCCTTGTAACCGCCAATATATTTGTCTCCATTGCTCAGTACTTCAAAGCCAATACAATCGGTCCACGTTTCACTTGGGTAGGCGTCTGGGCATCTTTCAGCACCCAATGCATGACCGTTCGCCATTACAAACAATGCCAACGCAATTGCAGCCAAGATAGTTCCGCGCATTGATCGCCTCCACTGTTACGGGCGCGATGCTATCGCAAATGATTATGGTTGTGAAGCATGCCATTCGGTGCGCCGGGATTAGTCCGACCGTGCATCCGGTGCCAGCCATTAATACCAAGGATCAGTGATCATGACCCATAGAGATCGCCCATGCGGTCCGCCGGGTAGGAAGGAGCGCGCCGGCGATGCGGGGTATCGGTAAGCGCTTCTGACGCCCTCCGGCGGGCCGCATGGGCGACCGGTCCCGGGCGGACGGAAACCTTGCCCCGATCGGTGTGATCATCGACGATCCCGGTCAGTTCGGCGCCTGCCACAGGCCGATTTGGAGAACATGAAACCACCGCCATTTAGCCATTACAGACCGGCCATGGGGACGGGCTGGACCAAATCAGCGATATCGGCGCCATGATCCGGAAGCGCGATGTCTAGTTTTCGGGCAAGGCAATGCCCGGCGGCGGCTGGCCGAGGCCAGACCTTCGGTCGGCCATCGTAAGACCCACAACCGCGGCACCGTCGGCGGTAGCCCTCTTTAGGTTTTTGCCGAGGACGGCTACCGCTCGTTTGGTTGCCTTTTTGGCCACATCTCCCTTCCGGGAAAACCACCTTGCTCGATCAGCAGGTTGGCGAGGGTGTCAGCCCAACTCTTGATGCAAACGAGAGGGTAGTACTTTATTTCTGTATTGTCTTGCAGAAAGAGTGAGCATGGATAGGGGAACAGTTTCATGCGCTGCATGGCGACGAGTTTGGAGAGCGACCACCCCCTTGGACAGGTGAGAAACTTGAGTCCATGATTCAATACACGCTTCGCCGATCCCGATAGAAGAACAATTGACGCTCGCGCTGCCCGCAATTGGCGGCGCGCGTGCCTCGTATTCTGTGGGAAAAGATGATTACCGCAAATTGTTTTGGAATATATTGCAGGTATTTACCATCTACAATTATGAATTGTCCAGCGCGTCGAGAACTCGCCGGGGCGTAAAGGGTGTTTCGTTGAATTGCGCCCCGGTCGCGGCGAATGCATCGCGTAGCGCATTGCCGATTGCGGCGGGAGGTGCAATGGCACCGCCCTCGCCCATGCCTTTTATTCCGAATCTGGTGTACACCGCCGGCGTCACCATATGGCCAATCTTGATATCCGGTATTTCCGTCGCGCCCGGCAGCAAATAATCGGCGAAGGTCGTCGCCAGGGGCTGCCCGTTTTCGTCATAAATGCTTTCCTCGTAGATCGCGGTACCGATGCCTTGCGCCACGCCGCCCGTGATCTGACCATCGACGATCATCGGATTGACCATATTGCCGCAATCCTCCACGACCGCGTAATCGATCAGCTCGATCGCGCCGGATTGGGGATCGACCAAAACGACTGCCGCATGGGTCGCGTAAGAGAATACACCGGTCGATTCACTCGGCTCATAAGTCTCCGTCGCATCCAGAATTGGATCGACGCCATCGGGCAACCCGTCTTGGCGCAGATGAGCAATGCGACAGATCTCTGCGATCGAGATTGACCCGGACGCGCCCCGCGCTTCACCATCGGCAAAGCGTACTTGTTCGACATCGCATTGCAGTTGATGCGCCGCAATCAGGGCCAGCTTCTCGCGCAGATTGATGCAGACATTTGACACAGCGCCGCCGCTCATGACCATTGAGCGCGAGGCGAAGGTACCGAACCCAAACGGTGAAACCCCGGTATCGCCAAACCGCACGTTTATGTCGTTGGGGTGGATGCCCAACTCCTCATACGCGATCTGCGCCAAGGTCGTCTCCAGCCCTTGTCCGTGCGAATGAATGCCGACCAGCAACACCAATGTGCCATCCGGATTAAGGCGCGCCGTGGCGCTTTCAAATCCCGGAATGATGGGCGAGCCTCTGCGCGTCCATTCCGCCGAGCCATGTGCCGTTTGTTCGGAATAGCTCGCCAGTCCAACGCCCAACAGCCGGCCATCCGGTTGCGCGGCACCTTGGCGGGCGCGAATACCCTGGTAATCGACCAAACTTGCAACGCGGCGCACGCTCTCGGGATAATCGCCATTGTCGAAACACATGCCGCCCACCGTCTCATAGGGCATCTGTTCAGCCGTAACCATGTTGGCCATTCGCACCTCCATGGGATCGCGGCCAACGGCGCGGGCTACTTCATCGATGGTGCGTTCGATGGCGAAGCACGCTCCGGGACGGGCGACCCCGCGATAGACGCCCATGGGCGCCTTGTTGGTCGCGACGGTCCAGGTTTTGCAGCGCAGATTTTCGATCTGATACGGGCCCGACAAGTTGCGCGCCGCCATGCCAGTTTCCATGAATGGACCCGAATGCCACAGCGCGTAAGCACCTGCATCGACCGTCAATTCGGCATCAATACCCTTGATCAACCCGTCGCTATCGGCATAGGCCGTGATCCGATAGACATGTTCACGCGCTTGTGGCGCCGCCATCAAATGCTCGTGCCGATCCTCCAGCCAGCGGATCGGCTTGCCGGTTTCCAGTGCGATCGCGCAAACGACGATTTCCTCCGGCATCAACCGCGCCTTGCCGCCAAAGCCTCCGCCGACATCGGGCGCGATGACGCGCAACTGATGCGTCGGCAGATTCAGAAATTGCGAGAGGGCGGTGCGCATGAGATGCGGGATTTGGGTCGAGATATGAACGACCAGCTCATTTGATCGTTCATCCCAATGAGCCAATACCGCGCGCGGTTCCAGAGGTGACACCGATTGCCGGTTCATTCGGTAATCCCGTGTCACGACGACCGGGGCGTCGCGCACGCTATCGATATCGCCGCCTTCGATATCGTGTTGAACGTATATGTTGTCGCCCCATTCTTCGTGCACCAAAGCGAGCGGATCGTCGCGCGCCGCTATTGGCTCGGTCACCGCCGGCAATTCTTCGATGTCGACGATGATCTGCTCGGCCAAATCCTCGGCTTCCGCACGGTTTGTACCGAGGCATGCCGCGATACACTCGCCGGCGAACCGAACCTTGTCGGTGGCAAGCGCATGGTGATCGGCGGGCTTGAAGCCTGGAATAGAAGGTTCGACGCGAACCGGGTCGACCCGGGTCAGACGCTCGGCGGTAAAAACACGATCTTCTTCGCCTTCGGGGATTTGGATCCCGAGCAGCCGGCCATGCGCCTGCTGGCCGCGTAGAAAAGCGACATCCAATATACCCGGCATATGCACATCGGCAACGTACAGCCCCCGACCGCGCAAAAAGCGATGGTCTTCCTTACGCGGCAAGGATGCGCCGACGCCAATTTTATTTTCCGAAGTTGTCATCCGCCCGGCGCCTCACGCGTTCTCGGGCAACACATGCGCCCATTTTTCCCGGATGCGGTCATCGAGTTCTCGGCTGGCGCGCGCCACGAGGGGAAATTCATCGAGACGATTCCAGGGCCGGCAGGCATCAATGATCATACGGGAATTGCGCTTGTCGGTCTCGCCGTCATAGCACATCGGATCAAGGGTGGTGCTCCAACAACCATCGAGGACTTCCATATCGATGCGCGGATCGTACCGCGTACACATCGCCCACAATACGTCATTGGTGTTGGTCGGATCGATATCGTCATCGACAACGACGACCCAACGATTGGCATAGGCGCCGGCATAGCATTGGGACGCCACCAGCGCGGCCTGCTTGGAATGTCCGCCATAGCCCTGCTTGATCGAAATTGTCAGCCACATGCGGCTGCCGCCTGCTTCGTGCGCGCAGACGCCCTTGATACCGGGAATGCCGGCCGCGTCCAATTGGTTCCAGACCGCGCCGCTGCGATAACTGCCCAGGTAATAGGTATTGTCGTTGGGCGGCACGGCGGGGATCACGCCCAGCAGGATCGGATTGTCGCGATGCATGAAAGTCTCAATTCGGATTGCCGGCTGCGGCCTCTTGCCGCCGGCGTAGTAACCAGTCCATTCACCGAGGGGCCCTTCCTCGACGAAATCGTCTTGATCGATGAACCCTTCGAATGCGATCTCTGCATTGGCCGGCACCGGCAGCCCGGTGCGCGGCATCTCCAAGGTCCGCACCGGCTCGCCAAAGATGCCGCCCACGGCATCGTATTCGCCGACGTCTTGCGGGATTTCCAGTCCGGAGATCATCAGTAACGCCGGATGCATGCCCGCAACGACGGCAACCGGGCACGGCTCGCCGCGAGCGTGATACTTGTCCATGATCATGCGACCATGGCGGCCCGGCGACATCATGATCGAGGCTGTTTTCGGGCCGTGGGTCTGCACCCGATAGGCGCCAAAATTGACCCACCCCGTATCCGGATCCTTCATCACCACCATGCAGCCGGTGCCGATGAACGGTCCGCCGTCATGTTCATGCCAGGTTGGGGTCGGGATGGTGGTGATATCAATCGCATCGTCCTCAATCACGTTTTCCTGCAGCGCTCCCGTCTTCACCATTTCTGGCGCGTGTTTCGGGGCGTTTTTCATATAGTCGCGCCACCACAGCACAAGCTCACGCTCCGATCCGTCAGCGGGCAAGCCGAGCGCGATATTGATCCGTTGTACCGAAGTCAGCACGTTGGCAAGCACCCGGTGGCCCTTGGGAAACCCCGGCACATCGTCGAACAAGATCGCCGAATTTCCCATTCGGCGCTGGAAAAAATCAAGGATTCCACCGATTTCTTCCGTTGTTTCGGCCCCAGTGATGGTTTGCAAGGCGCCAACTTCCTCGGCCGCCTCCATCCAGTTGCGAAGGTCAGGATCCCAGTTTCGTCCTGCATTATTTGCCATGTTTATTCTCCTAAACCTTGCCGAGTGCCTGCAGCACGATTTCCGGCGTCATCGGTTGTGTTGTAACCACCGCGTTAAACGGGCGGAGCGCATTATTGACGGCGCCCATCACCACACCTGGTGCCGCGCCGGTGCCGGACTCGCCGGCACCCTTGGCACCCAGCTCGGATTCTGTCGTCGGCGTCTGAATATGGGCGACCTCGATATCCGGCATTTCTGCCGGCATCGGTACGAGATAATCCGCCAGGGTAGCATTCTGAAGCTGGCCGGCATCATCATAAATACAGTGTTCATAAAGCGCGCCGCCGAGACCCTGGACGCAACCGCCGCGCACCTGTTCGTCAGCCAGATTAGGATTGATAACGCGACCGCAATCCTCGACCACCCAATGTTTCAACAGGCGAATAAAGCCCGTATCGGTATCGACCTCAACATAGGCGCCGTGAATGCCGTTGGTGAAAATATAAGGCAGCTCGCTCACCCGGAACCGGCGCGTCGCCGATAAAACCGGCTGATAGTCGTGCGGCAGTTCGCCAACCTGAAAATGACCGATGCGGCCGATTTCCGCCAACGGGATACGGACCTCGCCGTTGTCCGCCGCGACAACATTGTTATCGACGATGTCGAGGGACGACGGCTCAGATTGCAGCAGAATGCCGGCCATGGTGAGGATTTCCGTCCGCAACGCGCGGCTGGCTTGATACACGGCCTCACCGCCAATGGCGGTGGCGCGCGAAGCGTAGGTGCCGCCGCCATAGGGCACCGAGTCCGTATCGCCGGAAATCACCCGGATGCTCTCGAAGGTCACGCCGAGCGCCGTCGCCGCGATTTGCCCCATGACCGTGTCCACGCCTTGACCTTGTTCCGAGACGCCGACCATGCAGATGACGCCGCCGGCGGGTTCCAGCTTGATGGTGCAGGCATCCTGGGTGGCGATGGGCGCGCCGCCGACGCCGTAATAGCCCAGGGGGCCAGGCGCGGTGCCTTTGATGAACCCGGCTATCCCGATGCCACGATGGACCCCTTGTTCGCGTAGCGCCGCCTGTTCACGCTTAAGCTCGTCGTATTCCATCATCGCGACCAGCTTTTCCAAACAGGCTTCGTGGGAGAGGTCCTTGACCGGAAGGCCAGCCGCGATGACCGCCGGATAGCCGTCATCCGGCATCACATTTCGACGGCGAAATTCAACCGGATCCAAACCCGTCGCCTCGGCGGCCCGGTCGACCATATGTTCGGCGACCGAAATGCCAATCGGATGGCCGACGGCGCGGTATTGCGACGTCGGCACTTTGTTAAGGTAAACCACCGTTGCCGTCGCCCGGTAGTTTTTGTGCTTGTAGGGACCGCCGGTAATGTTGAGGACCTGATTGGCTTCGAATACGCTGGTGCGCGGATAGGCCGAATAGGCGCCGACGCCAGCCAGATCATCGATTTCCAGCGCCTGAATGTCGCCCTCCCGGCTGACCGCCATACGGGCGGAAATCAGATGTTCCCGGGCGTGGATGTCGGAAAAAAAAGATTCCATCCGGTCGGCAATGAATTTCACTGGTCGGGCCAGTTTGATCGACGCCGCAACCGCGGCGATCTCGTCGCCAAAGGTATGAATTTTCAATCCGAAGGAGCCGCCGACATCGGGCGCGATGATTCGGACATTGTGCTCCGGTACGCCGAGAGTACGCGCGAACACCGCTTGAATCATGTGTGGAACTTGGCTGCTGGTGTGAATGGTCAAACGCTCCGTCCCGGGATCATATTCTGAAATCAGGGCGCGGGTTTCCAGGCTAACCGCCGTGTGACGGCCAAAGGAAAACGATTCTTCCAAAACAATATCGGCGGCCTCAAAGGCCGCATCGACATCGCCTTTGTCGATCACTTTCTTGAAGGCGAGATTGTCACCGAGATCCGGATGGATAACCGGCGTATTCTCGTCCAGGGCGGTTTCCGCAGCGGTTGTGGCCGACAATTCCTCCCAGTCGATGACAACCCGTTCGCAGGCATCTTCGGCCACCGCCCGGCTTGCCGCCACAACCATAACCACCGGCTCACCCTGCCAGCAGGCCCGATCCACGGCCATTGCGAATTGCGGCGCGGATTTCATGCCCTCGAAACAGGCGAGCGTCCCAATCCATGGTCCGGTACAGCGCTCGGCCAACTCGGCTCCGTTCATCACCAACACGACGCCGGGCATTGCTTTCGCCGCGGCCGTATCGATGTGTAGAATCTTGGCATGCGCGTAAGGGCTGCGCACGAAGGCCGCATGGACCATGCGCGGAAAGTCGATGTCGTCGGTATAGACGCCGCGGCCCGCCACTGCGCGCCGTGCGCTAGGGCGTGACAGCGAGCGGCCGATATAGCTGTTCGGCCGATCAAAGACGTTCGATAAGGTCGTGTGGCTCATGACGAATTTTCCAGGCGCTGGTTTAAGGTGGTTTCCACCGCATCGATAATCGCATGATAGCCGGTGCAACGGCAGAAATTGCCGGAGAGAAACTCGCGGATTTCATCACGCGTCTTCGGCGTGCCCTGCAGCAATAGTTCCGCCGCCGTGATCAGCATGCCGGGCGTGCAAAATCCACACTGCAACGCGCCACGTTCGACAAAATTATCCTGCAGATCAGAGATTTCACCACTCTCTGTCAGTCCTTCGACGGTTTCGACTTCTGCCCCATCTGCTTGCACCGCAAGGATCAGGCAACCCCGCAGCACGTCGCCATCGACGCGAACCGAGCAGGCGCCGCAGATGCCATGTTCACAACCGAGATGGGAGCCGGTTAAGCCGAGTTCGGTGCGTAAGAAATCGACCAGATGTTGGCGCACGGCAACCAGTCGGGAGACCTGCTCTCCATTCACCGTTAGGGTGATGATTTGGGTTTCCTCGTTCATGCGGCACCTGCCGGTTCCATGGCCCGTTCCATTACCCGGTCGAGTGCGCGCCCGGTAAGAACCCGTTGCAGATGGAGTTTAAACTTAGCGCTGCCTTGTGGACTGGGTATCGGGTCCAGGTCATCGGCGAGTGCCGCCAATGCGGCAGATTTGCTTTTTGCCGACCAGGGCTTGCCGATAATTGCGGCGCTGGCGTTTGCTGCAAAAGTCGGCCGGGATTCACTGGCGAAGTAGACCAACTTCGCCGCCGAGATCGCATCGCCGTCGATACCAATTTGGCAGGCCACCCCGGCAATGGCGAAGTCACCCTGACGGCGGCTCAACTCCATGAAAGCGGAGAAATTATTCGGTTCCCGGCAGGGGATGCGGATTTCAATCAACAGCTCGTCCGGATTGCGATCCGTATCAAACATTCCTTTAAAGAATTCAGCCGCCGAGATTTTCCGCCGCCCGCGCGTGCTTTCTACGACCATAGTCGCGCCGAGCGCCAGCCCGCAAGCCGGCAGTTCCGCCGCCGGGTCGGCCAGGGCGATACTGCCGCCAAAGGTGCCGCGATTTCGCACCGCCATGTGGGCTACATGCGGCATCGCTTCGGCGATAAGGGGTAAATGTTCGGCCACGATCGGCGAGCGCATTACCTCCGCATGGCGGACCAGCGCGCCGATGCGCACCATGCCATCTTCGACCGATATGCCCTTGAGGACGTCAAGCCGGTTGATATCGATCAGAAGATCGGGCTGCGATAAACGCATGTTCAGGGTCGGCATCAAGCTTTGACCGCCAGCAAGAATGCGCGCGTTATCGCCATGCTCAGACAATAAATTCAATACTTGCGCGACGCTCTCTGCGCAAACATAGGCAAATTTCGGCGTCTTCATGCCATGCCGCCCACCCGATGACGTCGGTTAGCATATGGTCGCATACTCAGAATGCATTTCATTCTTTTTGACACTGGTTATCCAACCTTGCGCCGTTGCTCCAGCACCGCCATGATCGCGCGAACGATCCCCGCATAGCCGGTGCAACGACAGATGTTACCCGCCAATTCCAGACGTACCCGGTCCGCGTCCGCATGGGGCAGACGGGTGACGATGTCGCGCGCGCTCATCAGCATCGCTGGTGTGCAATAGCCGCACTGCAATCCATGATGCGCCGTGAACGCGTCGCGTAGCTCGGCCATGATCGGATCGTCGTCACAGCCTTCGATGGTCTGTATAACGGCGCCGTCGCAACTGACCGCGTAAATAATGCAGGACCGAATCGGCGCGCCATCGGCGATGATTGTGCAAGCGCCGCACACGCCGTGCTCACAGCCGAGATGAATACTGGTCATTCGCCTTTGGTCGCGAAGGAAGTCAGCCAGGGTCGTTCGAGGTTCGACCGACGCGGCGACCTCTGCGTTGTTGATCGTTATGGTGATGTCCATCATGTTTTATAGGCGTCCGCGACCGCGCGTTGCAGCGCCAGCGCATGCATCCGTGCCTTAAAGGGCTCAAACGCCTCTTCCGTCTCAGCCAAAGCGGCGCGCGCCGCTTCAATATCGAAACCGGCGCCGTTGGTTTCCGCGATCGTCGAGGCGATGGCATTCAGTTGCAATGGCGCGCCGTCGGTGGCGCCGAGCACCAACCGCGCCACGCCCGATCGGGAATCACATACAAAAGCGCCGATTGAGTCCGCAAAGTCTCCCGGCTTACGGGATATCTTGTGATAGCCCCAACGTGCAGCATCGGACAGGATCGGTACGCGAAACCCACGCAGGACTTCACCAGCCTCGAGCGCAACAGTGAAGGCGTCGATCTGGAAATCCGCAATCGCCATCTCCCGCGTGCCATTCGGGCCATCGATGACGACCTCGGCGCCGAGCGCAAGCAATGCAGCCGGCCAGTCCCCAGCCGGGTCCGCATGGGCGATGCTGCCGCCAATTGTCCCCCGATTACGCACGGCGCGATAGGCAATTCCGGAAGCGACATGAATCATCATGCCCTTGGTAACATCAGGCAGCGCGCCATCTTCAATTGCCGCATGCGTGACCAGCGCACCGATAAACAGATGATCATCCACTCGTGCAACCTGCTTCAGCGCGTCCAGTTCACGGATATCGATCAGTCGGTCCGGTCGCGCCAGACGAAAGTTCATCATCGGCCCGAGCGACTGGCTGCCCGCTAACACGATGTTGAAACCGTCCCCGGTCGCAAGTGCAGACATTGTCTCGGCCAAATCAGATGG
>JAYGEH010000082.1:0-8219 GCA_046582475.1 Rhodospirillales bacterium | reverse complement strand
AAAACGCCTCCTGATCGATGCCCAGCGAGCAGGCGGCGAGCATAAATACCACGAGGGTGACAGCGCCGAAACGGATTTTCATATGTTTTTTCAGCTACTTACACCGGTCAGCGTAGCTCAGGCCGGCGCTTCAAACGCATCGTCGGGCAGGGTGTACAGCTCGTGGTCCTCGGAGACGCCGCGCAACGAATGGCGGCCCATGGATACCAGGCTATCGGGAAAGCATTTGCGGAATTCATCGGACATGAGGACCGGCCGGTCCACGGTCTTGGTCAGGCTTTCGATGCGCGCGGCTTCGTTGGCGGCGGCTCCGATGACGGTGAATTCGAGGCGCGATTCGGAACCGATATTGCCGTAGGTGACATCGCCGAGATGCAATCCGATGCCATAGCCGATCTGGTTCAACCCGTCCTTGGCGCGCACCTCGTTTACCTCGGCCATGCGCCCGACCGCCGCCCGCGCCGCCGAAACGGCGCGGCCCGTCGCCTCGCAGCGCCCGGCATCGTCATAGTCGTCGATGGGAAATATGGCCAGGGCGGCGTCGCCGATAAAGCGCAGAACCTCGCCGCCGGCATCGAGCACCGCGTCGGCCATGGCTTCCAGGAATTGATTGAGCATATCCAAAAAATCCTTGCGCTCCATGCTTTCCGAGAGCGCCGTGGAGTTTCTGAGATCGCAGAACCAGATGACCGCGTGAATATTTTCGCCGTCGCCGCGTTGAACCAGCCCGTCCAGGACCCGCTCGCCGGTTTGCTTGCCAAGAAAAGTGTCCAAAAGCGTCACCGCCGTCCGCCGCAGATAATGCATTTCGACAAGGCGGCTGAAGATCGGGATCACTTCGTATATATAGCCGAGATCGTCGGTGGAAAATCCGCCCGGCCGTTCTGAGGAAATGGAAAACGCATTGAGCTGCCCGTCCGAGAACACCAGCGGCATGGCGACGTAGTCGATGGCACCCTCTTCGAGCAAATCTTTCAGCCCGGATAGTCCAGTTGCGGATTATTGGTGTCGAGACGGCGGCGGACACCGCCGGCGCCTTCGAGAATTGGCGCGAATGGGCTGTTGGTGAACTGCTCGGCGTCGACCATGGTGCGGTCGGCGCTCATCTCGGCGACTTCGGAATCGCCGTTGCTCCAGGTAAATACGCGCGCAAACAGCTGCGGATGCAGGGTGCGGATAATAAGCCGGAAGCGGAATATCGGGATGCCGTATTCGACCAGGCCGCGGCAAAATTTGTAGACCAGTTCGGCGTTGGATTTGGCGCTCCAGGCGTCGTGCAGCAGCCACTGGGCCAGCGGATTCACGCCGGTCGGCGCGGAATCCCGCTCCGGCGCCTCGATCGCATCGCCGTTCAGATACCAGGCGTCCATCCGGTCCCAGTAAAAGGCGATGTGACCGGCGATGGCGGCCACGTTTTCGTCGGGATTTTCGTAGCCCCAGGCGGCGTTGGCTTCCAAGCGGTCTCCCACCTGGACGTTCCAATAGCCGGCATCGCCCTTGAAGGCGCAGAGGCTGGTCAACTCGCTGGGGACCACAAATTCGGTCCGCACGTCTTCCATGGGAAAATAATAGGCCGGCATCAGCCGCGATTCGTGGAGCGCAATCACCCGGTCCGATTGGGCGATAATCTCGCCGTTGAATTCGACTCGAACGGTGCCGTCCAGCGGCTCCAAAGCCAAGAGATAGCCTTCACTGGGTGATACGTGCTGATCCTTTTTGTCTTGCGCCTCCTCCGCTTAAACACATATAGCCGATTTTCAGACCATGGCTAGTGGCTATTACCACAAGGGCAATCCCATTCGGCGCGATATGGTCCGGCCCGCCGCCGCATACTACGCCTGGTATGAAATCCCCAAATGCGACACAAACCGCCGAAACGACCATGGGGGGCACAACGGCGCAGCCCACGTGGGGATGGCAAGGTTGGCCACGCGGGCGTCGATCTTGGCACCTGTCTGTGATCGAACCTCCCCCAATTTACCAGCAAAAAGTTTGAACCACAGAGACAGTGAGACGGTGAGAAAGTTTATATTTTAATGTGTATTGTATTCGTAGATTTCCCGCGACATCGATTGTACCCCCCTTACGGTCATGACGGTTCCTAACGGTTTGTTACGGTTTCTGCGCCCTTTGGCGCACCGCAACGGAAACGCTGACGGCATTTTCGCCGCGTGGGATCAATTCGGCATATTCACAATTTCCAAGAGCACGAGCGTTCAAAGGCGCTGGGTGTTATTTAGTCTGCGGAACCATCCGTGCAAGGGGTACATACGCCGGGACAGGTAATTTATTCCGCTGATCAGCCCAAATGCGGCCCGACCCGGTAGATGGGTACCGGATTGGACCGGCGACATGGGTAACACTTTTCATTATCCCTGCACCGGTTTCCGGCGCTGGGTCTTGAGTTTTGGACGCCGGAACTTTCCGTCCGGTGTGATCGTGCCGAGTAGCACCGAACCGAAGCAGAGGACGAAGCCTCCATCCTCGCGCGCCTCCAAGCCGACGGCCTCGCCGATCAGGCTTTCGCTGATATAGATGCCCTTGCCGCGCCATTTGATTTCGCCCGAGCGGCGCACCCGGCGGACCAGGCGGTCATCGGTATAATCGGGTTCGAACAAGCGCCCGCGGAATGCCGGAGTGAGGACTATTGATGGTCACTTCATTACCGTATATTGATTAAATGGAATATTTAAAGTAATTTTATTGATGTAAAATCTTTTAATCCAATAAAATATTTTTTTATTGACATTAAAATTTAAATTATATATAATATGCTGATAATATAGAAAGCCCGGATTTGGATTTCCAATAGTATGGTTTCCGGACAACTTTCTAAATTCTGCGCCCGCAAATTTTTGTGCGATTTAAAATCGACCAAACGCGGATAACGCTCCAACACCGAAAAGATTGGTTTGCAGAGTCATGGTCCGAAGCCATGCCGAAATCTTGTGCTTCCAGCATGGAATTCTCGGCTCTGACAAATCGATCCGCATTGAAACATATCACGGCCCAGTGCCGGGTGATTTGGAGATATCTTATGATCAAAAACTACCGCCTGCGATCGACAGTCGGTCGCTCTTATTCCACCGGTCCAGAAGATACTCTGGACACGAAGAATACATTGAAAAGTCTCGGATATTACGAAACCCCGTCGTATGGAATGACGCCCTATCCTGACGAGCCAATGTTCCAAGCTATCGAAGAATTTCAAGACGATTTCGATTTAATTCGCGACGGAGACGTGAATCCAAAAGGCCAGACTGCACGAAAAATTAACGAGGTCGTCGAGCACAAAAATCGAATTCTACAGCCAAACGGGCAGCAGAAGCCGGCAACCAAGCCTTTGCGGGCTTCGCAAATACTATCGGCTAAACCTCAGGCGATTTCGACCGGTACTCCTAAAAATGACTTACCGGGCCAGCAGTTAGCCGTCGTTGGCGCAATACCAATTATCGTTTACGAAATCGCGGCATTGTTTAGCATGACCCTAGCGGCTGCTTACGCATGGTGGCTGTCGTTATCGGCCGAGAAACGAAGAAAAGTTCGCAAGAAGGTCCAAGATGCCCAACGCAATGGGTTTTCTGAAGACCCCGATGATGATGATAGTGACAATTGCGAAACATTGTTCAGAACTGACATGGCTACGTGTCGCCAAGTATCAAAAAAGAGGGGCAAACAAGCAGGTGTAAGGTGCTATAGTACGGCTAATGCGCGATATGGAGCATGTCGTGCTGGCAAGCCCAGGGATCAATGGCCTCCACTGGATGTATGGAACAACTAGAATCAATCATATTTCGATTCAACGCATTTGTGCGCCAAGACGACGGTTCCCGGGAAGAATTTACCGTAATAATTTCCGCACCCGAAGATAGCGGTGAGGGGGACTTTTTTTGCTATATGTCCTGTCCATTTTTTCAGGCGAATGTATTCAAGATGTATGGGTATGATCATGAACAAGTACTCGAAAATTCCATAAATCTGGTGAAAGTTACTTTGCGCGAATTGAACGCCCGCCTCGTTGATGGCGATGGTAACGAGGTGCAGTTACCTCCATCATCAGCTATAGAATTCTAACTTGGTATTTCGCCTGTGAAACGCACCAGCTCTCTATCCGCTCCATTCCTGAAACAGGTTGCACTCGTACCAGAACGAATAGACAGGGATGTGTTTCCCTTCAATCGCCTCCGCTTCCTGGACGCAGACGACTTCGCTTTGGAATTTCCAAAGCGAATTACTTTGTTTGTCGGTGAGAACGGTTCCGGCAAATCGACTTTGCTCGAAGCCATCGCCGCGTTGTGCGAGTTTCCACCCGAAGGAGGATCGCAAGATCACATTGGACAGGGTGGAACCGCTGAACCCACAAGCCGGCTGGCCGACGCAATGCGGCCAGCCTGGCTGCCGCGGGTAAGAACGGGGTTCTATTTTCGCGCCGAAAGTTTTTTCAACTTCGCGGGTTATATCGACGCGGTGGGCGATATCGAAGGCGCCTATGGCGGGCGGGAATTGCGGGCGCAAAGCCATGGTGAAGCTGTCCTGGCGCTGCTTTCCAATCGGCTCGGCGGTTCCGGGCGGAGTATTCTCCTTATGGACGAACCCGAAGCGGCGCTATCACCTTCCCGACAACTTGCGCTCCTCAGCCTTCTCCGCGACTGGGATTTATCAGGCAATGTTCAGGTCATCATCGCTACGCACGCGCCGATCCTGCTGAGCTATCCGGGCGCTACCCTGTATCAATTCGACAATGATGAAATTTCAGAAACCACATTGGATCAGACCGATCATTATCGCGTGACCAAAGCGTTTTTGTCCAACCCGGACCGGTATCTTGCTGAAATATTTGGCGATTCGGAATTAGATAAATCGTAAAATCCAACCTTCAATCCGTTTCCTCGCCGCCGTCCCGGCCTTGGCGAACGCCGCGAAGGTGATGGCCCCGAGGACGATGGCGGCGCCCAATAACTGGATCGGCGACAAGACCTGGCCGAGCAGAACGACTCCCAGGATAACGCTGGCCAGCGGCTCGAAGTTCATTAGTAGGCCGACACGGACGGCGCCGATTTTCGATACGGTGATGAAGATGCCGATGATCGAGAAGCTGTAAAACGCCCCGACACCGGCGGAGGCCAGGCGGCCTTCCAGAGATGCCGGCACGGCGTATTCGCCAGCGATCACATCCAGCACGATGATAATGCACGCCCCCGAGGCCAGCATGTGAACGCTGACCGGGCGCGAATCCTGGCCCTTTACCTAATTAAGGTGACACTAATTAAGGCGACACAATTATTATTTATTCCCACACCGGCATCCTACCCCACGCAAAGGGCCCGTCGCACCACAAAGACTCTCCCCAAAAATACGCCGGCCCACTTGCAAACAGCCGTATCCCAAGTCCCTTCAATGACTTGGCTAATTTAGGCTGCGGTTTTCGGGGAAAGTCCTGGCAAAGGCCGTTGGCGGCGGTGCCCTCTTTCGCTCCGGCGTCGATTGGGGCAAACTCCCGGCCCATGAAGAACCTCTATGATCAAAGCCAGGCGGCGCGCATGGTCCGCGCTGGCGCAAATAACGGCATCCATGCGGATCTGGCGCTGCGCCTCTATACGGCGCGTCTTTTGGGCGGCAATGGGGCCCTGGTGCGCCACGGCGGCGGCAATACGTCCCTGAAGGCGCCCGCCTGCGACACCGCGGGACGCATAATCGATGCCCTCTATATCAAGGCCAGCGGCCAAGATTTGGCGGCCCTCGATTTGGCCGGTATGCCGGCCCTCGATCTGGCGCAGCTGCGGGCCTTGCAACCGCGCAAACGGCTCGATGACAGCTCCATGGTGGGCGCCTTGCGGGCCGCGCGCCTGGATGCGGATGCGCCCGATCCGTCGGTGGAAACCCTGCTGCACGCCTTCCTGCCCTTCAAATTTATCGATCATACCCACGCCGATGCGGTGCTGGCGCTCACCAACCAGCCCGATGGCGCCGGGCTTTGCCGGCAGGTCTTCGGGCCTGAGGTGATCATCCAGCCCTATGCCATGTCCGGCTTCAAACTGGCCAAGCAAGCGGCCCGGCTGGCCTCCGATAATCCCGAGGCGCATGCGCTGGTGGTGCTCAAGCACGGCCTGTTCAGTTTCGGCGATACCGCCCGCCAAGCCTATGGCCGCATGCTGCGGCTGGTTTCGGCGGCCGAGCGGCATCTCGGCCGGGTGCCGCGCCGATCGGGGCGGGCGCGGCCGAAGGCGCGTGCATCGATGGCGGCCGCCAAGCTGGCGCCCTTGCTTCGCGGCGCCGTCGCCGAGGTGACGGATAATGGCGACACCTGCCGTATGATCGCCGAATTCCGGGGCGCCAAGCCGATCCGGGATTTTGTCGACAGCCGCCGATTGGCGCGCCTCGCCGGCAAGGGGCCGGCGACCCCGGACCATGTCATCTGGACCAAGCCCAAGCCCTTGATCCTGCCCTTCATCGGGCCCGCCGCCGCCGCCAAGGTGCATCAGGCGGTCACCGCCTATGCCAAGGATTATCGGGCCTATGTGGCCCGCCACCGGCGCCGGCTGGGCGGTATTTCGGCGCCCCTGGACCCGTATCCGCGTGTGGTTCTGGCAACCGGTTTGGGATTGTTCGGCCTTGGTCCAACGGCGCGGGAAGCCGCTATCGCCGCCGATCTGTTCGAGACCAATATCAAAATCATTACCGACGCGGCACGCATCGGGGTTTACGCGCCGGCGTCCGAGGCCGATCTGTTCGCCATCGAATACTGGCCGCCCGAGCAAGCCAAACGCGCCGCCCAGGGGCCGGCGCTGCCCCTGGCCGGCCAGGTGGCGCTGGTCACCGGCGGCGGCTCCGGCATCGGCGCCGCGACGGCGGAACTTTTCGCTGCCCAAGGCGCGGCGGTGGCGGTGCTGGATCTGGACGCCGCCGCCGCCCGGCGTGTTGCCGGTGCAATAGCCGGGCTCGGTTTGGGCTGCGACGTGACCGAGCCCGGCGCCGTCGCCGAAGCCTTCGATCAAATCTGCCTTGCCTTCGGCGGCGTCGATATCGTGGTTTCCAACGCCGGCGCCGCCTGGCAGGGAGAGATCGGCACGGTCGCCGACGCGGTGCTGCGCAAAAGTTTCGAATTGAACTTCTTCGCCCATCAAAGCGTCGCCCAGAACGCGGTCCGCGTCATGCGCGCCCAGGGCACCGGCGGCTGCCTGCTGTTCAACGCCTCGAAACAGGCGGTCAATCCGGGCGCCGATTTCGGCCCCTACGGTCTGCCTAAGGCGGCGACGCTTTTTTTGACCCGCCAATATGCGCTCGATCACGGCAAGGACGGTATCCGCACCGGCGCCGTCAACGCCGACCGCATCCGGTCCGGTCTTCTGACCGGCAAGATGATCAACCAGCGCTCCAAGGCGCGCGGCCTGAGCCAGACCGAGTACATGGAAGGCAACCTATTGGGCCGCGAAGTGACCGCCGGCGATGTGGCCCAGGCCTTCCTCGATCTGGCCCTGGCGCGGGCCACCACCGGCGCCGTGATCAGCGTCGACGGCGGCAATATCGCGGCGGCGTTGCGTTAGGCCGCCAGGCCGCTAGCGGGCCGCCGGACCCGAGCTTTGGCACCCCATTGAAGTTTCCCGAAATAATCCTATAACGTAATGACTATGGTCATGACCATAGTCATTACGGAGCGAATGCGATGAAAACCATGTCGGCGTCCGAGTTCAAGGCCAAATGCCTGAAAATCATGGATGAGGTGGCGGCCAGCGGCGAGCCGGTGACCATCACCAAAAACGGCAAGCCGGTAGCCCAGCTCGGGCCCTGTAAAATCAAGCCGAAGACTTTGTTCGGCATCGACAAGGATATGATCACGATTAAAGGCGATATTATTTCGGCGATCGATGTGGAATGGGAAGCCAATAAGTGATTTTGGCGGACACCTACGTGTTGCTTTGGCTGGTAACCGGCCGATGGAGACTGGGGCCGTCGGCGCTGGACCTGATCGAGGCTGCGCTAACGGAGGAATCCGGCCATATCTCGGCGATGAGTTTCTGGGAAATCGCCGCGCTGATTTCCAAGGACCGGCTCGAATTCCAATATTCCCCCGGAGAATGGCGGCGGCGGACACTCGATCGAGGCTTTTCCGAAATACCGGTTACCGGAGATATCGGCATTATGGCCGTCGATATTGCAGATTTTCATGCCGACCCGGCGGATCGGATTATCCTGGCCACCGCGGTCTTGAACGGGCTGAC
>JAYGEH010000593.1:0-2615 GCA_046582475.1 Rhodospirillales bacterium | reverse complement strand
AGCCCGACGGAGACACCGTATTTATCGAAACCTAGACGTCGTGGTCTAGATAATCTCGGCTCAGTACTTCGGCGATCTGCACACTATTCAGGGCCGCGCCCTTGCGCAGATTATCGGCCACCACCCAAAGGCTGAGACCGTTATCGATGGTTGCGTCCTCGCGCACGCGGCTCACATAGACCGGGTCCTCGCCGGCGCATTCGGATGGCGTCACATAGCCTTCATCGGCGGTGCGGTCGAGGAGCACGACCCCCGGCGCATCCCGCAGCGCCGCCCGCGCCTGGTCGGCGCTGATCGAATATTCAAATTCCAGATTGATCGCCTCGGCATGGCCGATAAAGACCGGCACGCGCACGCAGGTGGCCGTCATGCGGATCGCCGGGTCGAGAATTTTTTTGGTCTCGACCATCATTTTCCATTCTTCCTTGGTCGAGCCGTCCTCCATGAAATCATCGATATGGGGAATGACGTTGAAAGCGATGGGCTTGGTGAAGTTTTCCTGAAAGTCGGATTCGGGCTTGTTCATGTAGATGCCCTTGGTCTGGTTGAACAATTCGTCCATGGCCGCTTTGCCGGCGCCCGACACCGATTGGTAGGTGGACACCACAACCCGGTTGATGGTGGCCAGATCGTGCAAGGGTTTCAGCGCCACTACCAACTGGATGGTGGAGCAGTTGGGATTGGCGATGATATTGCGGTTGCGAAAATCGGCCAGGGCTTCGGGGTTAACCTCGGGCACCACCAGGGGCACGTCCGGGTCCATGCGGAAGTAAGAGGTGTTGTCGATCACCACGGCGCCGGCGGCGGCGGCGCGCGGGCTGTGCTCGGCCGAAACCCTTGCGCCGGGGCTGGACAACACGATATCGGTGGCGCCGAAATCGAAGCCCGCCAGTTCGGCGACTTCAAGCACGTCGTCTTCGCCGTAAGACACCTCGGCGCCGACCGAGCGCGACGAGGCCAGCGCGGTCACGTCATCGGCGGGCACGTCGCGCTCGGCCAGTATCTGCAACATCTCGCGGCCCACATTACCGGTGGCGCCGACCACGGCATAACGGATGCCCATGGCAATTCTCCAATATATAGAAGCGGGCGTTCGTTTACGCCCCACAGGGATTTAAGGCAAGCCCCCTGGCTCTTTACCCCGACAGCTTTTCCAGCTCCGAAATGATCGCCTCTCCCATGGTTTCGGTGGACACCCGGGCCTTGCCCTCTTCCATGATATCGGCGGTGCGGAGGCCGCCGGCGAGTACGTTCTCGGCGGCGGTCTCGATCATGCCGGCATCGTCGCCCATGTCGAAGGAATAGCGCAGTAGCATGGCGAACGAGAGGATCGTCGCCAGCGGATTGGCGATGCCCTGGCCGGCGATATCGGGGGCGGAGCCGTGCACCGGCTCGTACAATGCGGCGCGGCGGCCCGTGGCGTCGGCTTCGCCCAGCGACGCCGACGGCAGCATGCCCAAAGACCCGGTCAGCATGGCGGCGCAGTCGGACAGGATATCGCCGAACATATTGGTGGTGACCACCACGTCGAACTGTTTCGGGTTGCGCACCAGCTGCATGGCGGCGTTGTCCACATACATGTGGCTAAGCTCGACACCGGGATAATCACCCTTGATGCTTTCCATGACTTCGCGCCACATGACGGTGGTTTCCAAGACGTTGGCCTTGTCGATGGAGCACAGCTTGCCGCCGCGTTTCTCCGCCAGATCGAAGCCGACGCGGCCGATGCGCTCGACCTCGTCGGAGGTATAGGTGAGGGTGTTGACGCCGCGCTTGCGGCCGTCGGCCAAGACCTCGATGCCGCGCGGCTCGCCGAAATAGATGCCGCCGGTCAATTCCCGGACGATCATGATATCCAGGCCCTTGACCAGGTCCAGCTTCAAAGAAGACGCATTGGCGAGGGCATCGAAGACAATGGCCGGGCGCAGATTGGCGAACAGGCCGAGTTCTTTGCGGATGCCGAGGAGGCCGCGCTCGGGCTGCTGCTCGAACGGCAGCTTTTCCCATTTCGGACCGCCGACGGCGCCCATCAGAACCGCGTCGGCGCCATTGGCGCTTTCCAGAGTTTCCTCGGGCAGCGAAGTACCGGTGGCATCGATGGCGGCGCCGCCGATCAGTCCTTCGGTAATATCGAAGCTGACCTGGCGCTTGGCGTCCATCCAATCGATCACCCGGCGCACCTGGGTCATGACCTCGGGGCCGATGCCGTCGCCCGGCAGGAACAGGAGATTTTTGTTTGCAGGCACGTTACACCCTCACATTGACATTTGAATTTGCATTACTGGGGTAATGGGCGCGGCGGACTTCACGCCCTAAAGCCACGGCTGGTTTTTGCGTGTTTCCTCAAACGCGGCGAGCTTGTCTTCTTTTTGCAAGGTCAGGCTGATGTCGTCGAGGCCATTCAACAAGCAGTGCTTTTTGAAGGGATCGATATCGAATGGGATCACCTCGCCGTCCGGCCGGCGGATTTCCTGGGTTTCCAAATCCACCGTGACGGTGGCGTTGGAACCGCGCCCGGCGTCGACCACTAACTGGTCCACCTGATCCTGGGGCAGCTTGATCAGCAGCATGCCGTTCTTGAAGGAGTTGTTATAGAAGATGTCGGCGAAATCGGG
>JAYGEH010000523.1:0-3408 GCA_046582475.1 Rhodospirillales bacterium | reverse complement strand
TGCCGTCCGCATACCAGCGGATGCGGGCATCGTCGGCGAAATCCACGTCCTTGACGGATTTATAGGGCTTGATCCAGTCGATGCGCTTGCCGTGTTCGCCCCAGAACGCGTCCGCGTCGTCGATCGAGGCCTGGTACATTTCCAGATAGGTGTCGTTGTCGGCCCAGGCCTGCGCCTGAAATTCGTCCGGCACCGGAAATAATTGATTTTCCGCCATGGCGTGACCCCTTCCTCTCCCGGTTTCTGATCATTCCTTCGCCAGCGGATTATGGCAAATACCCGCGCTAAGACAAGTTACGGCGCGAACGCTCCGGTTTTGATGAACACATCGCCGCCGCGCACATGCGCCGGGATAGGCGCCAAGGCGCCGCCCTTGCAGGGCCCGGCGATGCACAGGCCGCCTTCGATTTCGAAGAGGGCGCCGTGGGTGGAGCAATTGATCAGCTTGCCGTCGCTGGTCAGGAACCGGTGCGCCAGGATGTTGAGCGGCGTGCCCATATGGGGGCAGCCATTGACATAGACATGGACCGCATCGCCGCGGCGCACGCCGAAAAACAGGCGGCGCTTGCCCAGCACCTCCATATCGAAACCCTGGGCGGCGCCGTCGGCCATATCGGCCAGGCTGGCGATCAAGAGTTCGGCGAGCTTTTCGGCCATGTGGCCACCTTTTTCCGGGGTTTGCGGCCGGCGCGGATTTTCGAGGATTTTTTCGAGGCGCGTTTGGCGGACTCCAGACCGGCCGGCACCTTGGCATATTCGGTCCAGACCCTTTTCGGAAACGGCTCGCCCTTGTTGGCCTCGCCTTCCTTTAGCGCCTTTTCCACATGCGCCACGCCGCGCCCCAGCTGCACCCAGATGTCGCGCCCCAGATGGCGCAATTCGGCGGCGTTGAGGCAGCGCAGGGTATTCAGCACGGCCACCGCGGCCACCGCGTCGGTGGTCTGGCCCAAACGGTCGAAATGGCGCGCCACCTTGGCCAGATCGACCATTTTGCCGGCCAAAATATGGGCCGGCGGCAGTTTGGAATTTTCATAGATGCCCGTCGGCAGGTGGTTCTGGTCTTCCATGTTGACGCGGATCACCGTCGCCACGGCCAGGATCACGCCCAAATCCGCGTCGGTCATCGAGGCGAGGCCCTCGATGAAGCGGCCGATTTCCTCCTCCGCGCTGAGCGGCTTGCGGAAGCCGAAGGCATTCTTGATTTGATCCAAAAGCAAATGCGCATGCCCCTTTTATTCAGGGATCGACGCCAGCCATGGCGCAGATGATCTTCCATTCCTTGAGCCCAACCGGCACCACGCTGAGGCGCGAGTTCCTCACCAGCAGCAGGTCTTGAAGCCGCGCTTCGGCCTTGATATCGGCCAGGGTGACCGGCGTCTCGACCGCGCCCAGGGCCTTGAAATCGACCATGCCGAAGCGCTCGCTGTCGTCCGTGTGGTCGGGATAATGTTCGCGCACCACCTCGACGATGCCGACGATCTGCTTTTCGTCCACCGAGTGGTAGAAAAACGCCTTGTCGCCGATGCGCATCTCTTTCATGTTGTTGTTGGCCTGGTGGTTGCGGATGCCGTCCCAATGTTCGACGCCCTTTTTCACATGGTCGTCCCACGACCAGGCGCCCGGTTCCGACTTGATCAGCCAATATTTCATGGTTTGCGTTCCTTCTGGTTGCGGCCAGGTTGTCAGGCGGTTTCTTCCTTGAGCGGCCGCGACAGCAACCCGGCGATGGCCGCGTCGATATCGGCAAAGTGATTTAACACGCCGTCCACGGCCGCGCAAATGGGCGCCTCGACGCCCAGGCGGCGGGCAAGTTCGGTCACCGAGGCGGCCGTGAATACGCCTTCGGCAACCGAATTCCGACCGGCCAGGACTTCGTCCAGAGACGCGCCTTCGCCGAGGGCGACGCCGAGGGAGAAATTGCGCGACTGCATGGCGTTGCAGGTCAGGGCGAGATCGCCGAGCCCGGAGAGCCCGGCGAGGGTTTCCGGGCGCGCCCCCTTGGCGGTGCCGAGGCGGATCATCTCGGCCAGGCCCCTGGTCACCAGCGCGGCGCGGGTATTGTCGCCGAGCCCGCGCCCCTGGACGATGCCGCAGGCGATGGCCAGCACGTTCTTGACGGCGCCGCCGATCTGCGCGCCGATCACGTCGCGGCTCCGGTAGATGCGGAAATTGCGCGACGACAGGGTTTCCATCAGGACCTTGCCGATCAGTTCGTCGTTGCAGGCCAGGGTCACCGCCGTCGGTAAGTCGATGGCCACCTCGGCGGCGAAGGTGGGACCGGAGAGGACCGCGGCGGCAACCCCGGGAATGGCCTCGGCGATCACCTCGCTCATTAGTGCGCAACTGTCCCGTTCGATGCCCTTGGCGCAGATCACCGCCGGCACGCCCGGCCGCCAATCGGGCGCCGCCGCCTCGCCGACGGCCCGCATATATTGGGCCGGCGCCACCAGCAGAACCATCTCGGCATCGATGGCGGCGGCCAGTTTGGTGGTGGCGTGGATGCTGGCATCCAAGGCCACGCCGGGCAGGTAGATCGGGTTTTCGTGGCGCTTGTTGATGGCCTCGGCAACCTCGGGCTCCAGCGCCTGGATAACCACCTCGTTGCCGGCCCGCACCATGGCGGCGGCCAGCGCCGTGCCCCAGGCGCCGGCGCCGACGATCCCGATTTTGCTCATTCCCGTATTCTCATTGCACGCTTCGAAGGATCACAGCTTAGTCTTTTATGGGGCAGCCGTCATTGGCTTTACGCCTGATACCAAGGTGCAGTGATCGTGACTCATTGAGACGGCATGCCAAGGTTTTCGGCAAGGAGCGTGCGTCGTGGCGATGCGGCACATCGGAAGGCGTGCGCGACGCTGTCCGAAAGCCTTGGCATGCCGCCGTTCCGGTCGCCCATGCGGCCCTCCGGAGGGCGTCAGAAACGCTTGCCGATACCCCGCATCGCCGGCGCGTTCCTTCCTACCCGGCGGACCGCATGGGCGATCTCTATGGGTCATGATCGCTGATCCTTGGTATAAATCAAATCGTATCGTCATTTTAGACGTAGGCTGCTAATATACACATAGCGCTAACAAAGGCGCGCGCCGGCGCCGCCACACGCGAATACTCCATCAAAAAGCACCTTTTGAATGTCCGGTTTTATCTTCGTCTATATCATTTCAACTGGGTTGGCCGTGTGGCTGCCCAAGATAAGCCAAGATGGCCATAGCTGGTTTGGCGTTCGTTTTATGGTGTCCGTTTTCTTGGTGCCAATTATCCTGTATACGGGAAATGTCTTATTAAATATTCCGTTGAGTTTCGTTGGCTGGGCGGCTCTTACCGCTGCCGTTGCCGGTCTGGTATTTGGCGCCGTTTTGGAAAAGCGGCGATCAGTCGGTCTAAAATTTATTTTCGGCGGGAGTCTGCATC
>JAYGEH010000402.1:0-5720 GCA_046582475.1 Rhodospirillales bacterium | reverse complement strand
CACCGGCAAGACCGCGATCCATCCGAAACAGATCGACGCCATCAACGAGACCTTCAGCCCGACGCCGGAGGAAGCCGCCCGGGCGCGGGAACTGATCGCCAAATTCGAGGCCCAGGATCAGGCTTTCGTGGTTATCGATGGCGAGATTCTGGAGGCGCCGGTGATCGAGCGCTTGTACCGAACCATCGCCGCCGCCGACAGCATCGGTATCTGAGCAATATCGATTTTCGGCCCAAATCTGCTATAGTTGGCGGATGATCGAGACCGCCGCCATAACCGTCGTCGCTGCCGTATTTTTCGGCACCGTTTTGCTGCCCGCCATGGCGCGCCTTTCCTTCGATGCGCCGCGCCGGACCGCGCCGCAAAATCCGGTGCCAAGCCGGGCGCGCCCCTCGCCGCGCGATATCCGTATCACCCATGGCAACCGATTGCGGCCGGAAATCCCTCAGGCCATCGTCGAGGCCGAACAGAAGGTGGAAAGCAAACTGGCGCGCCGGGTCGCCCGGCTGATCCAGCTTTATCCGGAAAGATCGCTGATCGTCATCCGGAGATGGCTTCACGAAAGTCCGGCCTGATCGATATCGGCTGACATTTTTTGCAGGCGCGCTTCCCGGTGCAATAAATAGAGCCCGCTGGCGACGATGATCGCGGCGCCGGTCCAGACATAAGCGCCCGGCAACTCCCCCCAAATCATGAAACCCCAGGTCACCGCCCAGATCATGACCGTATATTCGAACGGCGCGACGACGCCGAGCGGCGCCACCATGAAGGCGCGGGTCATGAATATATAGCCAAACAGGGTCGCCGCCGCCATCGCGGCGAACATGACCAAATCCGCCAGCGGCATCGGCCGCCAGACAAAGGGCAGCGCCAAACTGGCGATCACGGCCATTCCGGCCATCAGGAAAAACACCAGCTGGAACGTGGTTTCGGTATCGCGCAGCCAGCGGGCGGTCAGATTGATGGCGGCAAAGGAGATGCCCGCAGCCACCGCGAACAGAATCTCGGGGCGGAACAATTCGCTGCCGGGGCGCATGGCGACGGTGACGCCGATAAAACCGGCGGCGATGGCCAGCCATCGGTGGCGGCCGACGCGCTCGGCGAACAAGGGCACCGCCAGGGCGGCGGTAATAAAGGGTGATCCGAATATGACCACCGTCACGTCGGCCAAGGGCAGATCGGCGAGGGCGGTAAACATGAACAACGGACCGCAAATGCTGACCGCGATGCGCACCCCATGGGCCATGGGGCGCCGCGTGGTCAATTCGCGCCGCCGCCCGCTGCCGAGTGCCCATAGGAGCATGATCAGGGTAATCATCCAGCCGCGCACGGCGATCACCTGGACTGGGGAATAGTCGGCGGTGACAAACCATTTGCCAAAGGCATCGACGCCGCCCATGCCGAGCATGCCAAGAGCCATGAAGCCGATCCCAGCCAAATTCTGTCTGTCACCCGTCGCCATGCAATTCCTGTAAAGCCCGCCGTGATTGGGGTCAAACAGGCAGGCCAGCCGATTTCGATCACACCATTGTGGAAACTGCACCGTTGACTTGAACATTTCGGGAGGTAGTTTATAAATAATTTTTAGAATGCGGTGCCAAGCGTCGAAATCGCGCAACATGTTTTGGCTTCGGATCAGGACACGGATTAGGGAGACCAACAATGACTTTCACGAAAACCACTCTGCTTACCTCTGCTGCCGTTATGGCGGCGGCCTTCACCATCGGTATGAGCGTTCCGACCACGCCCGCGGGCGCCAAGGAACTGAAAATCGCCACCTTCATGGGACCGCCGCATTTTCTCAACCGGGTCGCCTTCACCAACCTCGCCAAGGCCATCGGCATGGCGACCGGCGGCGAAACCACGGCAAAATTGTTCGCCAGCGGGCAATTGGGCAAGGGACCGGTTCAGCAATATAAGCGCGTCCTCGATAATGTCGCCGAAATTTCCTTTGGTATCCAGGGCTACACCTCGACGATTTTCCCGCGCACCATGGTTGTCGCGCAGCCGGGTGTCGGCGTCACGGCGGTGGAAATCACCAAAAAGTTTTGGAGCGTCAAGGATAAGTTCCTTAATTCGGAATACACGAAAATGAAGGTGCTGGGCCTGTGGGCCAACACGCCGCCAGTCTTGATGATGCGCAACAAGTTGGTCACCAAATTCAGCGACGTCAAAGGCATGAAAATCCGCGCACTGGACGCCACCAACATTCCGCAAATGAATGCCTGGGGCGCGTCGGGGCTGCATATCCCCATCAGCGGCGTTTACGACGCGTTGGACAAGGGCGTTATCGATGGTGTTTGGGTCGCCATAAACGCCCTGTTTAAGCCCTGGCGCTTCGCCGAATCGACAAAAAATATTACCGACGGCTTGAAAAAACCGTCGGCGCTGTTCTGGCTCGGCATGAACAAAAAGGTGTGGGACGGCCTGTCGGCGAAAAGCAAAGCCGCCATCGACGGGCTGACCGGCGAGCAGTTCAGCATCGAAACGGCGCGCGGCTGGGCCAAACCCGACGCGGTAGCCGAGATGCGGGCGAAAAAAGGCGATGCCGGGCTCAAATACCACGTCCTGAGCGACGCCGAGCGGGCCAAGTTCGATGCCGCCACGGATAGGTCCGTGGAGGCGTTTCTCGCCAAAAGCGAAAAGCGGGGCATCCCGGCGCGCGCCATCTACGCGGCGGTTACCAAGGGCGGCAGCTAGGCACTAAATGGCCGACCACGAACAGACGCCCGCTGGCGAACACGGGGCGGACCACGTACTCGATTTGATCGACCGCGTGGTCCGCCCCCTGGCTCTCTACCTCGGCGGTATCATCGTAATCGCGCTTGGCTTGCTGACCGTCACGGCGGTCGGTTTCCGGTACGTCCTGAATTCTCCGATTTTTGGCGCCGCCGATATCGCGCAGCTATTTCTTCTGACCATTGTGAGTTTTTCGGTCGCTCAAAGCGGGCGCACGGGCGGCCAAATCGCGGTCGAATTATTGGGTACGGTCATCAGTCCCAGTTTCACGCGCTGGAGCGACATATTGGTTAAGGTAATGGGTGTCGTAATGTTGGCCATCCTGACCGTGCAACTCATCAGCAACGGGTTGAACGCCGCCGATTATGGCGAGGCCTCGCTTTCCCTGACCATTCCCTACGGGCCGTTTTTCATTTTGCTGGGCTTCGGTATGGCGCTTTACGGGGTCGTCCTTGTGTTCGAAATTTATGTCCATCTGCGCGGCGGCGAGGTTCGCCATGTGGTCGGGACCATGGACGATGTTTAGATGGGCATATTTTTGATGTCGGTAACTGTCGTCGGCACCATCGGTATCATCGCACTCTTCGTCCTGCTGGGGCTGCGCATGCCGGTCGCCATGACCATGCTGGTGGTCGGCTTTTTTGGCACCATCGCCATCAGTGGTCTGCCGGCGGCGTTGTCGATCCTCGGCGGTGAAGCCTTCGAGATTTCCACCACCGGCACCCTGATCGTGGTGCCCCTGTTCGTCCTGATGGGAAACCTCGCCGGCGTTTCGGGCATGAGCAAAGACCTCTACGAAGCCGCTTATGCCTGGCTTGGCCACTTCAGGGGCGGTTTGGCTTCGGCGACAATCGGCGGCTGCGCCGGTTTCGCCGCCATGAGCGGATCGTCGATCGCCTCGGCCGTGACCATGGGCCGGGTCGCGTTGCCGGAAATGAAGCGCTACAATTACGATGACAGCCTGGCCACCGGGGCGGTGGCCGCCGGTGGCACGCTGGGCATCCTGATCCCGCCATCCACCGGCATGATCATCTATGCAATCCTGACCGAGCAATCCATCGGCCGTTTGTTCATGGCCGGCGTCTTTCCCGGGTTACTGCTCACCGGGCTGTTTCTTATTGCGATTTACATCGTGACCACGCGCCGGCCGGAAGCCGGCCCGCCGGGCCCGAGAGCGGACTTTGCACGCAAGATGAAGACCCTCCGGCGATCCGGCGTCATTGTCGGCATCGTGGTGGTGACCATCGGCGGCATCTATCTCGGCATCTTCACGCCGGTCGAGGCCGCCGGCGTCGGCGCCTTCTTGACATTCATGATGGCGCTCTACCGGCGCTCGCTGGATTGGCGGAAATTGCGGTTCGTTCTGTTGCAAACCCTGCAGACCACGGCGACCGTGTTCATGATATTGATCGGCGCCTTCGTCTTTATCCCGTTTATGGCGCTGACTCAAATCCCGTCCAATCTTGTCGGTTTTCTGGTCGGGCTCGATGTCGGCCAGCTCGGGGTGTTGATTATTATTCTGGTGACCTATATCGCGCTCGGCACCTTCCTGGAAGGCCTCGCCATGCTGGTGCTGACCCTGCACATCACCTTTCCGGTGATCATCGAAATGGGGCTCGACCCCATCTGGTTCGGCGTCGTGGTTGTTATTGTCCTCGAAATGGGGCTGATCAGCCCGCCGGTGGGGGTCAATGTGTTCGTTGTCAAAAGCGTCGCTGGCGATGTGCCCATGAGCACCATATTCCGCGGCATCTGGCCGTTTTGGATTGCCATGGGCGTGTGCCTTGCGTTCCTGGTCGCTTTCCCCCAGATCGCCCTGTTCCTGCCCAACACCATGTTCGGTAGCTAGCGGGGTGGTTTCGTCCTTGGAACCTGTCCCTGAATTGGGCACACTGACGCCGGCATAATTCACTCGGAGAAGTCACGATGCCCGCTCCCTACACCGGCGGTTGCCTGTGCGGCGCCATCTGCTACGAATTCACCGCCGAGCCGGAAACCGTCTATATCTGCCACTGCACCGATTGCCAAAAAATCTCCGCCAGCGCCTTCGGAGTATCGGTGCGCGTCAAGGCCGAAAACTTCAAAATAACGAAAGGCGAGCCCGCCTCCTTCGATACGCTCGCCGACAGCGGGCGCACTAAGACCGGCCTGTTCTGCGCCACCTGCGGAACCCGGTTTGGCGGCGCCGCCGGCGGGCCGTTGGTGGTCTTAAGGGGCGGCAGCCTCCACGATCCCAACTGGTTCCGCCCCATCGCCCATATCTGGACGCGGAGCGCGCAGACCTGGTTTTCCTTCGCCGACGGATTGCCGAAATTCGAAAAAGCGCCCGAGGACCCGGCGGCTCTCAGCGCCCTATGGGACAAGCATGTCTCCGGCGGCGGCTGAGCGCGGCCCGAACGAAGGCCTGATCGATGTGCCGGGATCGCGCCGGGCGCTGCTGACGCCGGCCCTGGTTATCGCTCTCGATAAATTCGAAGCCAACATTCTCCGCATGTGCGCATCTGCGGCGAAGCCGGTCTGCGCATGCGTCCCCACGCCAAGACCCACAAATGTTCTGAGATCGCCAAGCGCCAGGTAGAGGCCGGCGCCGTCGGCGTTTGCTGCGCCACCCTGCACGAAGCCGAAGTGATGGTGGGCAACCGTATCGAGGGCGTGCTGATCACCTCGCCGGTGGTCGGCGCGGCGCGCATCGTCCGGCTGATGAAGCTGGCCGATGGGGCAAGGCATTTCAAGGTGGTCGCCGACAATCCCGGTAACTTGCGCGAAATATCCGAGGCGGCTTCCTCCCTCGGCAATCCGCTCGAGGTGTTGGTGGACATCGATATCGGCATGCAGCGCACCGGCGTCGCAAACGCCGAAGACGCCATCGCCCTGGCACAAATGATCGCCGATGCGCCGGGTCTCAGCTACCGGGGCGTGCAGGCCTATTCGGGCCGGGTCCAGCATATCATCGACCTGGACGAGCGGCGCCGGGTTTACGC
>JAYGEH010000314.1:0-16130 GCA_046582475.1 Rhodospirillales bacterium | reverse complement strand
CCGAGCCCCGGTTGGCGACCATGATGGCGGCGAGGATCAGGGCCAATCCGCCGATAACGCGCACCGAAAACGGCTCCGACAGGAGCACCGCGGCGATGGCGATGGCGACCACCGGATTGAGGCCCACGGTCACCGCGGCTTGCGTCGGCGAGATGGTGGAGAGCGCCCGCCCCCAGGCATAGATCATCACCGCGCCGCCCGGTATCGCCAGCGTCAGGACCACGGTCCAGCCGGTGACATCGAAGCTAAGGGAGCCGCCGAACGGGCTCTCGAAGATCATCGCCAGCAGGCTAAGCGCCGCAACACCGATCACCATGGTGACGGTGATGATGGTGAGGGCGCCGTAGCGCATGATGTAGCGCTTGGAAAAGACGTTGAAGGCGGACGCAGAGACCATGCCGATAGCCATGAAGATATCGCCGCGAAGCGCCATCGGCGCGATGTCGTCGACCCGCTCCGACAGGGCAAATAGGGTGCCGGCGATGGCCATGACGACGCCGATGGATTTCGCCCAGGTCATGGGTTCGACCCGGAACAAACCGGCCAGGAGGATCGTCACCAGGGGCATGGTGGCGAAGAATATGCCGCCCCTTGTGGCCGTGGTGTCTTCGAGGGCACGGGCCATGAAATAGGGGAAGGAGGTAAAAAATACCAAGCCGAGCACGATGATCGGCAGCCAATCGCCACGTGCGAATTTCGGCATCCGCCGCGCCGCCAAAAGAAACGCCAAGAGCACCAATGCCGAGATACCGTAGCGGACCGCGGTCAGGGTCAAGGGCTCTGTCTCGGTGATAATGAAACGGGTCAGCGCCACGGTCATGCCGCCGAGGGACGTGGACAGGCACGCAAAGGCAACGCCGCCATAGTCGATGCGCGTGGGAGAATAATTTTCTGACATTTAGGAAGCGCTTGCCAGATTAGATTCCATAGACCCGCGACGCGGTGTCATGGAATATGGCGCGCCGGTCCGCTTCCGAGAGGCTTTCGGCGGCCCCCTCGAAGGCGGCAACGAGGGCGCCGTAATCGCACCACAGTTTTTCGATGGGAAAGTTGGAGCCGAACAGGCAGCGTTCGGCGCCGAATATTGCCAAGGTCTGGCCCACCATATCGGCGATATGGGCGGTATCGTTCCGGTGGATGAAGGTGCCGAAGGCGGACAGCTTGGAGACCGCGTTGGGCTGGGCGGCCAGCGCCTGCATGCCGGCCCGCCAATGGCTGCGGCCCTGATCCGATAGATCTTCGAGCATGCCGGAATGCTGGAGGACGAAGGTTACGCCCGGGCAGGCCTGGGCCAGTGCGGCGGCGCCGCGCATCTGGCCGGCGAAGACCTGCAAATCGAAGCTCAATCCATAGTCACCTAGCTGAGCGATATTGCGCCGGAAGGTATCGTCCGCCGCCACGTCCGCATGGGGGGCGAACCTGTAGGCTTCGTTTTCGTGCCAGTGGATTTGCTGGCGGATACCACGCAGCAGCGGATATTTGCACAATTGGTCAAGCTGCGGACGCACATCGCGGCCTGAGAAATCGGCAAAGCCGACGATGGCGTGGGGCCAGCCGGTCTCGTCGGCGGTCTGCTGCACCCAGGCGGTTTCGTCTTCGAACCGAGCGGGCGCCCAATTGGCCTGCACATAGACCGATTTGGTGACGCCGGAACCTTCCAGATCGGCCAAAAACTCGGTCACCGGATAGTCGCGCCGCAGCGCGTCGTAGGGGCCGAAAATGCGCGCCACCATGGGGCCGGCAAGCCACGGGAGGTCGGCTTGCCGCCAGATATGGTGGTGTGCGTCGATGATTTCGGCCATGGCGCTAATTCGGATATTCGCGGCACAATGTCAACACGCGCATTGTCCGGCCATATCCGATCAATTTGACCGGGTGAATTTGCGTCGTGATTAGGCGCGCCTCGCATGGCGATGTGGTGCATCGGCAAAGGGGCGCAACGCAACCACGGCGTAAAGGCGCCCGGCCTCCGGTGTGGCATCCGGGCTCTTCGGGGGCGTTGCGGCGCTTGCCCGATGCAAAGGCATCGCGCCGCGCACCGCGCCTACCCGAAAAACCCGGCTGCCACATCAAATTGACCGGATATGGCCGGATATTGCGCTGGCGCCCTCAGTGCATGTTTTCGCCGCCGTCCACATTGAGGGTCTGGCCGGTGATGAAGTTGCTGGCGTCCGAGGCCAGGAACATCACGGCGCCGACCAGGTCGTCGGGCTGCTCGGCGCGCTTGAAGCTGCGCCCCCGGTAGCGTTCGGCCTGGCTTTGCAGATGCTGGGTTGTCGAGGTGGCGAGCTGGGAATCGCTTTCGGTGAAGCCCGGCGTGATGGCGTTGACGGCGATATTGTCGTCGCCCACTTCCCGCGACAGCGACCGGGTGAGGCCGATGACGCCGGCCTTCGAGGTCGAATAGTGGAGCCGGTTGGGGGTGCCGGCCCAGAAGCGGCTGGAAGAGATATTGATGATTTTACCCCGCCCCTGTTTTTTCATCTGCCCATAGACCGCCCGGCAGCAAAGGAACATGCCGCGCAAATTAACCGCCATCACCCGGTCCCATTCCTCCACCTCGATCTCGTGCCAGGGGCGGCGCTCGAGGACGCTCATCAGGGACGCATTGTTGATCAGCACGTCGATGCTCCCATAAGCCTCCAATGCCGCCGCCGCCATGCGAAGCGTCGCCGCTTCGTCGGAAATGTCGGTGGTGACGGCCAGCGCGTTGCCGCCGTCCTTGGTAATCGCCGCCGCCACCGCTTCGCCCTCCTGGCCGGCGATATCGGCGATCACCAACTTGGCGCCGGCGCCGGCCAAAGCTGTGGAATACACCTTGCCGATCCCGGTGCCGCCGCCGGTGACGATCACGCACCGCCCGGTGAGATCGAATAAGGGGTTCGCTTGGGCTTCGCTCATGCCGCCAGCTCCGCCGCGGCCGGCCGGGTTCCCTGGACCGCAACCCGGCGCAAGATGCGGGGTTGTTCGGGATCGAAATCGGTGCGCGCGTGCTGGCTGGCGTAGTTGTCCCACATGAGAAGATCGCCCACGGTCCAGCGATGTTCGTATATGAATTGAGGCTGCTCCATATGATCGAACAGACCGGTGAGCAAGGCGTCGCTCTCGTGGCGGTCGGTGCCGGTGATGTGATCGCTCATCAGGCGGTTGACGAACAAGGCCGGCTCACCGGTATCGGGGTGGCGGATAACCACCGGATGGACGAACTGGGGCGCATCGGCGCGGATGCCGTCACCCTTGATGGTCGGGTTGATGTCGTAATCGTAGATGTTGAAGACCTCGAGGGGCGCCAGCCGTTGCTTCAAATCGGGTCCAAGCGCCGCATAGGCCTTGACCGTGTTCAAGAACAAGGTGTGGCCGCCGGCGCCGGGGATTTCGATGGCGTAGAGGAGGGTCGCCCTGGCCGGGCATTCGTAATAGCACTGATCGTTGTGGAACTGCATTTCGCCTTCCGGCAACACGCCCGGCTTGCCGTCCACCTCGCGGTTCGACACATGCATCAATTCCTCGTTGTCGCCGAGGATGTGTTTGGCCGAGCGGATGGTCTGAATGTCGCCGAAACGCCTGGCGAACCGGGTCTGGTCCTCGGGCTCCAAATTCTGGCCGCGAAACAGGATGATCTTGTGGGCAAGGAAGGCGCCGGTTACGGTTTCGAGCACCGCGTCGCTCATCGGCCGGGTCAAATCGACGCCAGTGATCTCGGCGCCGATGGCGTCTGACAGGGGAACGATTTCCACGCTCAAAGGGCGGCCCTCTTGCGGCGCATGGAACGGTCCGCAAACGGTGGTGTCGGGATCACTGCAAATTCCATCCTTGAGTTCGTGCCGGGTTGGTCTAAAGTGCCCGGAATTCTTAGCCATTTTAAATATGTCCGTCAATTCGGCCCCCGCAAGCGATGTGAATTGACGGGACGGTCTGGCTAAGCATTAGGGGGCCGTCGTTGGGTTGTCTGGATATATAGTCCGGGCTCGTTTCCGCCGCCGACAAACGCGGCATTGATGCGCCCCCGGGCCGCCGACAAACGCGGCCCCAATGGGACGCTAAGGAGATGCGAAATGGATGCAGAGACCAAATTGACCGGCGCCACGATTGCCGGCGTCAAGGATTTAAGGAACACCATCGATTGGCTGCGTTCCGAAGGCGATCTGATCGACACCGACAAGGAAGTCGATCCCGATCTGGAAGTGGTCGGTATTCAGAAACATCTGGACGGGTCCTGTCCGATCCTGTTCGAGAACGTCAAGGGCAAGCCCGGCAACCGGGTGATCACCAATCTGTTCGGCGACATCAACGTCATCAACAAGATGTTCGGATGGCAGGACGACACCGACCGCACCAGGAAACTGGCGCGCGCGTTGTCGCACCCGTTGGCGCCCGAAGTGATCGATACGAAAGACGCCCCGGTGCACCAGCACGTCATCGAAAAACCGGGCGACGTGAACGACTACATGGTGCCCATCCGCCATACCGAGTTGGAGCCGGAATTGACCGTCGGCTCCGGCATCCGCTGCGTCACTGGCGAATATTTCGACGGCGGCACCGATCTCGGCTACAACCGCATGAATTTCCGCTGGGGCGATACCGGCACCTTCCAGATATCGCCGGGCTCGCACATGTGGCAGGTGGCGTCCAAATATTACAAAGAAGACAAGCCGATTCCGATCACCATGTGTTTCGGCGTGCCGCCGTGCTGCACCCTGATGGCCGGCGCCGGCTTCGATTACGCCATCCTGCCCCAGGGCTGCGACGAGATCGGCATCGCCGGCGCCATCCAGGGCGAAGCGGTGCGCCTGGTCAAGGCCAAGACCGTGGACGCCATGGCCCTGGCCGATTGCGAGGTTGTATTGGAAGGCTATGTGGACCCCCGCGACCGCCGCTACGAAACCCAGGAATCGGAGGAGGCCGGCGTTCAGGGCCGCTACCATTTCCATCCCGAATGGGCCGGTTATATGGGCAAGGCCTACAAGGCGCCCACCTTCCACGTGACCGCGGTGACCATGCGCGACCCGCAGACCAAGCCGATCATCTTCGCCCTCGGCGTGCATACTCTGGACGACCACAATATCGACACCACCGTGCGCGAAGCGGCCATGTTCGAATTGTGCGAGCGGTTGCAGCCGGGGATCATGCAGGACGTGGTTATTCCCTATCCGATGACCGATTGGGGCGGCGCCATTATCCAGGTGAAAAAGCGCAACCGCATCGACGAGGGCTGGCAGCGCAACTTCATGACCGCGATCCTGTCCTGCTCGCAAGGCATGCGCCTTTGCATCGCGGTTTCCGAAGATACCGATCCCTATGACATGGACGATATCATGTGGAACCTGACCACCCGGGTGAACCCGAAGACCGATATCCTGAACCCGATCCCGGGGGGCCGCGGCCAGACTTTCATGCCGGCCGAGCGGATGACGGCGGGCGAGCGCGAATGGACCGCGTCCAACACCCAGTTCGAAGGCGGCATGTGCATCGACGCCACCGTGCCGTTCGGCTACGAGAGCGACTTCATGCGCCCGGTCTATGCGGTGGACAAAGTCGATCCGGCCAAGTTCCTCACCGAAGCCGATCTCGAAAACGCCCGCTCGCGCATGCGCGGCTGGGTGCATTCGCTGGCCAGAACGGGACGGTAGTTCCGGCCGGGAAAATTCGAAAAAGGCGGTCCTTCTGGGCCGCCTTTTTTGCGGCGCTTAAATTTAAATCGCTTCTCCGTTCTCCGCCGGACCGTTGCCTGTTGATCTTCCAAAATATTCCCGGCAAGGTCCGCTATGGAAGATAACCGAATGGCCGAAACCAAAGGCGCGGTGCCGGAACATATTTACCGCTGGATCGTAGTCGGCGCGTCCGCCGTGATGATGGCATTCGGCGTCGGCTTCATTTCGACCGCGGTTACCGTATTCATCGTCCCGTTGAACATTGAGTTCGGCTGGCCGCGTGGTTCCGTATCGTTCATCAATACCGCCGGAATTGTCGGTATAGCCCTCGGCGGTATCGCCATGGGCTGGCTGGCTGGCCGACCGGTATTCGACCCGCCTGGTAGCGATGGTCGGCGCCATTTCCTTCGGCGTCTGTCTGCTCATCGTCGCCCGGGCCGACGCCCTCTGGCAGTTTTATGGTTTGTTTTTCGTCGCCGGTTTTCTTGGCGGCGGCAGTATGTTCACGCCCCTGGTCGCCAACGTCGGAAATTGGTTCACGCGCAATGTGGGCCTAGCCATCGGCATCGTTTCCGCCGGCCAGGCGTTGGGGCAGGGCGGCGTGCCATTTGCCGCGGCGCTGCTGGTGGGCGGCATGGGATGGCGCGGCGCCCTCACATCCATGGGCGTGATCTCGCTGGTCATTCTTGTGCCGCTGGCCTTGCTGATCACCCAGCCGCCCAAGACCGTTGCCATGGCCGCTGAGGAGGCGGCGCCATTGGAGGAAGAGCTTTCAACCTTCATCGCCCCCAACACGGTCGTGGTTTGGCTGAGCGCGGCCGTGATATTTTGCTGCATAACCATGTCGGTGCCGTTGATGCATTTGGTGCCGCTGGCCCAGGACCGGGGATTCGCCCTGGATGACGCCGCGAGTATCCTGTTTGTCATGCTGCTCGCCGGTGTCGCCGGCCGCGTCGCCTTTGGCCGGCTGGCCGATATGATCGGCCCGGTGCAAACCTACTTGGTGGCGTCCGGGTGGCAGACGGTTTTGGTGTTTGCCTTCCTGCAGTTCGATACGTTGAACGGTTTTTATATTTTCGCGGTTATTTACGGTTTCGGATATGCCGGCGTGATGACGTCGATCCTGGTCTGTGTGCGCATGTTGACGCCCCTATCCCGGCGCGCATTCGCGCTCGGCATCGTCACCATGTTCGCCTGGCTCGGGCACGGGATCGGCGGTTACCAGGGCGGATATTTCTTCGATCAGACCGGCAGCTACACCCTCAGCTACGCCAACGCGGCCTTCGCCGGGATGGTGAATCTGATGCTCATCGGCACATTATTGGTCGCCCTCAATCGCCGCCGGGCGGCGCTGGCCGTTGCCGGGTGAGCCTGGAACAGGAACCTGGTGGTGTCAGGATATTTGACCACCGCCGAATTCCGCTTCCCACTCGTCCCGCAGCGCCTGGCGGTCCAGTTTGCCGCGTTCGGTTTTGGGTAAGCGATCGCGCACATGGATTGCCTTGGGCCGTTTCGGTTCCGGCAACGCCGCCGCCAATTGGGCGATCACGTCATCGGGCGACAGCTCGGCGCCGGCTTCGGCGACCACATAGGCGATCACCTCTTCGCCGTAGATGGCATCGGGGATGCCGATAACGGCGGCTTCGGCGATACCAGCGAGGCCGGTCAGCACATCGTCGATCTCCACCGGCGAAATGTTGATGCCGCCCCGGATGATCAGGTCTTTTTCGCGGCCCGATACATAGAGATACCCGTCTCCGTCCAAATGGCCGAGATCGCCGGTGGCGAGGCGCCCCAAGGCGCTGAGTTGGGGGGCGCCGTCTTCGCCCAGATAAGCGAAGCGCCGCTCTCTTTTTTCGCCGCTGTCTCCGATCTCGATGCGGCCGGTTTCGCCGGCGCCAAGCGGCGTGCCGTCAGCGTCGACGATACGCACATTCTGGTAGGGGATCGGCTTGCCCACCGATCCGATGCGGCGCGTGGTTTCCGAGCCGCCGGCGATCCATCCGGTTTCGCTGGCGCCGAAGCCCTGGACAATGGGAATGACATAAAGGGATTCGAACTTCTCCCAGTCGCTGACCAGGAGCGGCGCCGAGGACGAGGTGATATAGCGCAGGGCGGTCAGTTTCGCCGCCGCGATGTCCACGGGCCGGTTGACCAGCATATTGATCACCGTCGGATTGCCCGCCGCGATGGTGGCGCCGAAGCGCTCGATCCAATCGAAAAAGCGGCTTTGCGAAAATTTGCGCGCCAGCAACAAAGTGGCGCCCGTGTAGAGCGCGCCGAGGCCGCTCAAGGTCTGCGCCGACATCCAATTGAAGGACCGGTAATCGAGGATGCGGTCATCGCGCCCAAGGGCAAAGACGGCGGCGGTGCCTTCGACGCTTTGGCACAGATCTTGGAAACTGCAAAGAATGCCCTTCGGCTTCGACGTGGTGCCCGACGTGTAGAAGATCGACGCGATATCGGTTCCGGCATGCACCGGGCCCGGCGGCAGATCATCGGCCAGCCCGGCGATCTCGGCAAAAAAGCCGGTGCCGCCGCCCGGCTGCCAGGTGCCGAGATCGATGCTTTCGGCGCCGCCCGAATCCACGCCGCTTTCGGCGAGGATGAGTTTGGGCCCGACGGAGCCCAGGATGTCGCCCAGATGCGCCGCGTTCATTTCCACCTGGATGGTGCAGATGGTGGCGCCATGGGCCATCACCGAAATATAGACCGCCAAATGCTCGATGGAATTGCCCGACAGCAGCACCACCCGGTCATTGGCGGCGATGCCGCGCGCCGCCAAATACTGCCCGATACGGCGGCTGAGCGCCGCCATCTGCCCCCAAGTGATGGATTTCTCCTGCTCGATCGAATGTACCAGCACCCGATCGGGCGCGCCTTGTGCACCCTGGTACAGCCAGCCGGCGATCTTGTTGCCAGCCGGGTATATCTCCGCCGAAAAGCTCAAGACGCCTTGGCGACCGCGTCGACGTTGGTATCGAAGCCGCTTTCGGTGCCGAGAAGGCGCCACGGTTTCTTCAAATCTTCCTGCCAGAGCAGCGATTCCATATAGAGCATCAGCGGCTGGTCCTGGACGGTCAGCTCATAGACCGTGTCGTCGTGGGACGCGTGGTTGTGCACGCCCCAGCCCGGCGCCGACAGCATCAGATCGCCGGCCTTCCAGTCGTAGCGCTTGCCCTCGACAATGGAATGGCCGGAGCCCGCGAAATAGTAATTGATGGCCGACGAGGTGTGCCGGTGCGGCCTATCGACGATGCCACCGGGGCGGATGGTGATGGTGGCGAAGAAATTGGGGGTGATGCCGTTATGGCGGCCGGTCGCCGGGTTCCACATCATATAAAGCCGGCGGCCCTTATAGTTTTTGTCGAGGCCGCCGAGGTTATCCAGCTCGGCCTTTAATCCGTCCCAGGGCCAGTGCAGGATATTGGACTGCACCGGATCGGGATTGATCAATATCTCGTACGGCATCAGGAAGGCGCCGTCATCGCCCAAGGGAATGGTCTGGGGAGCCGACGACTTGGCAGCCGACTTGGCTACCTTGCCGGCATCGGCGACGGCTTTTAGTGGCGTATCCTGCGGATCATCCTCGATAATGTGGACGTTCAGCTTTTCCAGCATGGGCGCGTTGGAATAGCAGAGGCGCACATGGATACCGTTGGAATCGTTGATATGCCGGTAGGTGGCCATGGACGGGAAATTCCAGGTGTCGTGGAGGCCGTAATTGATGCGCTTGCCCGAGATGATGGTGGCGCCGGCGCCCCGGATACAGAAATTGATCTGCGTCGAGTTGTGCCGGATCGGCGTCGTTTCCTCGCCCGGTAAAAGCACTTCGAGTCCGACCCGCACCCCCGGATTGAGTCCCGGCCCGACACCCAGCTCCTGCCAGCGGGGATGTACGATCAGCGATTGGCGGCGGCCGTTGGCCGGGCGCGGCTGGCTGGCCAGGCGCTCCACCTCGGCGTCGATGTCTTCGCCGGTAATTTTAATCGGCTCCCACAATTCCAGGCTTTCCGGCGGCGTCCAGCCGCTGCGGTCCATGAAATAATTATCGGTCATATCTGTTCTCCATCATTTTTCCTGGTCCAAGGGTAAATGCTTTTTGATGCGCTCCGGAAGCCGGTGGGCGCCGTCGGCGCCTACATTCCGTTTCAAAACCTCGATCGCCACCGCAAGATCGGCGAGCCCCATGCCCATCGCCTTAAAGAGGGTGAGATCGGCATCTTCGGGCCGCCGGCGACTTTCGCTCATGACAGCGGAAATTGGAACCACTTTATCCCAATTTTCCTTGCCGGCGCCGAAATAATCCATGAATTCCCGGGACAATTGCCGGACCCCGTCCACTGTATCGACGGCGATCATCGTACAGCGGGGGAAGATATCTTCGGTAAATTCCACGCGCCCCGGGACAATGGCGCCGATGGCGTTGATATGGGTGCCCTTTGCGGCCAGCGATGATCCGAAAAAAGCCTCGGTCGCGTTGGTGCATAGGGTGATCAAGGGCACCCCGTCGGCGGCCTCCTCCAGAGATGCGGCGGCGGTCGCCTCCAGGCCGGGAAAGGCGGCTTCGGCGGCGGCCGCCAGGGCTTCCCGGCGCTCGGCTGAGCGGCTGAAAATCCGCACCTTTTTGATCGGGCGCACGGCCAGGCAGGCGGCGATTTGCGGCAAGGCCTGCTTGCCGGTGCCGATGATCGCCATTTCGGCGGCACCCCCGGCGCACAAGAATTTGGTGCCGAGCCCGGTCATCGCCGCAGTCCGCATCTGGCCCAAGGCGGTCGCCTCGACCACGCATTTCAAGGCGCCGTCGGAAAGCGAAAACAAAATCAGCACGGTTTGCGACTTGCCGCCCACATTGACCCAGGTCTTGGCGCCGCAAATTCCCTCGGACGGGACCGAGCCGCCGATCGCCTGCAGCACATCGTTGTCGCCGACCATGAGATGGGTCTTGCCCATGGTCTCGCCGGCCCCTTCGCCGGTGACGCTGAGCACCCGCTCCAGGGCATCGATGGCGGCGCCCAAATCCATTGACTGGGTCACATCCGCCTCGGTCAGCCATAAAGGTGCATCGCTCATCGCAGAGACCCTTATTCAATCCTTGCCCGGCGTTGCAACTTCGGGCTTTCCTTCGTAGCCCAAGATTTCTAGTCTTTCTTGGGCCCGGCGGAAAGCCGATTTCCCGGGGGCTTAAGTATCCTTAACGGATGGGACATATGAACGCCGATCAACGCATTCAAATTCAAACCGATCTCCGGAAATTTCTTACCGCCACCGGTGATGCCAGCCAGATCAAAACGGTCTCCGGCGCCCATTGGGACAAGGAGGTGGGCGCCATCACCGAGGTGCTTTACCGGGAAAAGGTGGAGCGGGCGCCGCTCCTTATGTTCGACGATATCCCCGGTTACCCGAAGAATTTCCGCGTCCTCTACGGCATGCTCGGCTCGCCATTCCGGCTGGCCAGCGCCCTCGGTCTGGATCCGGAACTTGCGTTGCGCCGCCGCTCCATGCTCGACGCCTTTCGCGAAAAAATCCGTGACCATCAGCCGATCCCGCCCAACATCGTCAATGGCGGTCCGGTGCTGGAAAACGTCGATGCGGGCGACGATGTGGACATTCTGAAATTCCCGGTTCCAATCCATCACGAGGAAGACGGCGGACGCTATATCGGCACCGCCTGCGGCGTCGTTACCCGTGATCCCGATACCGGGCGCATCAATATCGGCACCTACCGGGTGCAGGTCATCGACGAAAAGACCTGCGCCTCCTACATCTCCAACGGCAAGCAGGGCCGCATCCACCGGGACAAATATCTGGCGGCCGGCAAGCCCTGCCCAATGGCGATCATCGTCGGCATCGATCCGGTCACCTATCTTTCGGCGCGCTATACCTTGTCCGACACCGTGCCCGAACTGGATTGGGCCGGCGGCCTCGCGGGCGCGCCGATCGACTGCATCGAGGGCGCCGAAACCGGCCTGCCGATCCCGGTCAATTCGGAGATCGTCCTCGAAGGCTGGTGCCTGCCCGACAAGACCGTGCTGGAAGGCCCGTTCGGCGAATGGACCGGCTATTACGCCGGCGGCGAAAAAGAAGAACCGGTCATTGAAATCAAGCGCGTCTACCACCGCGACGATCCCATCCTGACCTGCGCCGCAAGCCAAAAGCCGCCCCACTCGCATCTCTACGAGCGCTGCTTCATCCGCTCGGCGGCCTTGCTGGATTCCCTCGACGGCGCCGGGATTCCGGACGTGACCGACGTCTGGGTGCACCAGGGCGGATCGGGCCGCACTTTTGTCGTCCTCGCCATCAAGCAGCGTTATTTCGGCCATTCCACCCAGGTCGGCGTGGTCGCCAGCCAAGTCAATCCGGTCGGCTATGCGGGCCGCTACGTGGTTGTCGTCGATGACGATATCGATCCCGGCGACATCCACGAGGTGATCTGGGCCATGGGCACCCGCTCCGATCCCAAAGTCGATATCACGATTTTGGAGAAATGCTGGTCATCGCGCCTGGACCCCATGGTCACCGGCGAGGTGTACTTGAACAACCGGGCCATCATCGACGCCTGCATCCCGTTCGAGCGGCTGGAGACATTCCCGAAGGTGGCGCAGACCTCGCGCGCCCTGGCCGAGGAGATGCGCGCCAAGTTTCCCGATGCCTTCGAATAGGTGCTCCCGGATCTAGTCCAGCAAATAGCCGAATTTCTCGCGGGCTTTCTTGGCCAACTCCGGGCTCATGGCGTTGACCAGGGGGAACTCGGCCCGCCAATGGAACGGCCGGCAGGCATCGATGACGGCGCGGGAATTGCGGAAATTTCCCTTCGCCTTGTCTTCCGGCGAGATGCGCGGATCCAAGGGCGTCGACCAGGCTTCCGGAATAATATCGATGGAGGACGCCGGATCGGAGCGGGTCAGCATGGCCCAGGTCAGATCCTCCAGGCTGGACACATCGATATCCTCGTCGACGACGACCACATATTTGCCCGCATAGGCGCCGACATGGCATTGCGCCGCGATATGGCCCACCTGGCGGGCATGGCCGGGATAGCGCTGCTTGATGGCGACGCCCAAAAGCATGCGCGCGCCGCCCACTTCGTGCGCCCAGACATCGGTCACGTCGGGCACCCCGGCGCGGCTGATATTGTCGCGCAGCAGGGCCGAGCGGGTGACCGCCCGGTAGCGGCCCAATTCGTCCGGCGGGCGCTGCGGCGGGCAGCCCAAGAGGATCGGATCGTTGCGGTGATAGATGGCGACGATGTCGAGCACCGGTTCCTCGCGCACGTCGGAGGCGTAATAGCCGGTCCATTCGCCGAACGGGCCCTCCGGCAATCGCTTGCCGGGCTCGATAAAGCCCTCGATGACGATCTCGGAATTGGCCGGGAACGGGATGCCGGTATGCTTGCCCTTGATCACCTTCACCGCCTCGCCGCGCATGCCGCCGACGATGTCGTATTCGCACATGCCTTGGGGAAACTCGGAACATGCGGCCAGGAAATTCATCGGATCGCCGCCGGCGACGACCACCACCGGCATGCGCTCGCCGCGCTCTTCGTACTTGTCCCGGTGCACGCGGCCATGCTTGCCCGGCGACATATAGATGCCCACCTGCTTTTCGTTCTGCACCATGACCCGGTAGCAGCCCACGTTGATCCAGTCGCTGTCGGGATCCAGGGTCACGTCGAACGAGCCGGTGCCGAAATAACGGCCGCCGTCATGCTCGTGCCAGAGCGGCGTCGGGAACATGGTGATGTCCACGTCGTCGCCTTCGAGAACGTTCTCCATGACCGGGCCGTCATCGACCACCTCGTAGGGGATCGTCGGCAACCCGTCGATCTGATATTTGAAATGGGCGTCGGTCAGTTCCAGCTTGGACAGGCTGGTCGGGAAACCCATGGTCATGTTCATGCGCTTGCCGCCGTAGAAATTGGTCAGCACACGAAAGCCCTTGGGGTAGCCCGGAATTTCGTCGAACAGCACCGCCGGCGCGTTGCCGTCGCGCAACAACAGTTCGGCCGCCATGCCGATATCCTCTTCCCAGGACGCGCCGTTCACCCGGCGCAATTCGCCCAGTCTGTCGGTTTCCTCGACCCAGCCGCGCAAATCCTCGAAGGCGAAGTTGACGCCCTTGACCCCGGTGCCCGCCGATTGCACGCCTTCCGGCGCGAACGTTTTCTTCGATTTCATGGCTTATCCTTTTCTCTGAATCCTTGGCCAATTGCTTGACGCGATAATACTTATAAATTGCGCGAACTCAATTGCTCAAACCCAGTCAGGAGGAACGGCGCCCGCCGCCACCGCCAGCCCGGTATAATAATCCCACAGTTTTGCGGTATGGGCGGCGCGGTTCAGTTTCGAGGCGATCTCCGCCATGTCGGCTTGGGAGAGGGGCTTGACGGTTCCCAGCATGGCGGCCTTGTAATTGGCCTCAGCGTTCTCGGTGAAATGAATGGCGTCGATCATCAAGGTTTCGACGCTTTCGGCGACGATGACGGCGCCGTGGGCGCGCATCAGGGCGGCGTTGTGCGCCCCAAGTGTGCGCGCCAGATCGGCCCCCATATCCCGATCGTTGATTTTGGCCGGGACCGGATGCACCGGAATGCCGCTCGCCCAGCGGAACGCGTGGGCGTCCACCGGCACCAATTCGGCGTCCTCGGCCATGGTAAACAGGATCGCCACCTGGGGATGGAAATGAAACACCGCGTTCACGTCGCCCCGGGCGCGCAAAATCTCGGTGTGGATGGCCACTTCGTCGGGCGGCCGCGCGCCTTGGCGCCCACGCACGAATTTGCCGTCCCCGTCGACCACCACCAGATCGTCCGGCGCCACCGCCGCGCGGCTTTGATCGAAGGTCTGGATGAGGTACTCGGTGCCCGCGCCAGGCAGCCGCGCCGAGATATGCCCCGAATAGCCGAGAATACCCTGATGGTTGAGGGTGCGCGTCGCCACCGCGATCAATTTCCGGAGGCGGGTTTCGTCGGACGTTTGGGTCAGTTGGTCCATGAAGTCTTATTCCCGGAAGAATTTTGCACCACGAGAGACGGTGAGGCGGTGAGAAGAAGTATGGGAAGTTTCACCACCGAGGTCACGGAGGACACAGAGGGGAAATCGGTATTTTCTATTTTAACCTGTTTCATGCATATAATCTCGTGCGACATCGCCTGCACCCCCCTTACGGTTATGACGGTTTATGACGGTTTGTGACGCTTTTACCCATCGGCGCAGGCCGATTGGTGCGACATGCAACACCCCAAATAGCATTAACATCATTGGCATTTGTTAACAAAAGTTCACATCCACGGACATTTCGGCAGAGCCAAGGGCCGATAATTCTGCAATTTTTTCCATAAGTCTTATTTGTCTTATTTACGCCCGTGCGCAAGGGGGATTGTGCGGCCAAATAGGCCCGAGGTTACTCGAATTTCGCGCCGCCCAGATCATTGTTGAACTTACGCAAGAGGGCTGCGTGAACCACATCCCTGCCACTATCGATTTTTTGATTTTTTCGAAGCCATCTTGCCACCGACAGCCAATCCCAAAGCGGCGAATCGGATGAGACCCGCAGGCTCGGCAGGGGAAAATCCTTGGGCCCTCTTTTGCCTTGGACATACAAGGATATCAGTTGTTTCGAGAGGCTGGCACGGTTTGCAATATCGCTGATGGTCACGAACGGGTCGGGCTCCAGGCGCACCACCTTGGCGCCCGTGCTTTCCACGTCATTGATGGCCGAATCCACCGCATGGGCGAGATTTTTTTCCTGGCGGGTGAAATCGAGGACGACGCAACCTTTCACCACCGAGACCAGGGCATCGTCGCAGCCCGCCTCGAACAATTTGTCTTCAAAGGCATCATCGTCCGGGTCCAACCCGGAGACGATCAGCGAAAATTCAAAGTGCGGCATACTCACTCTTTCCCGGCCGGTTTCAACAATGGGGGCAGTTGTTTACTTTTCTCATGATCTGTTTCGCGTGATTTTCATCGTTGCGCGGCGTCGACCACACCGACATCCGGCAACCATCCCGCGACGCTTCGGGACACAGCAACCGCCCCCAACTGTGCGCCGAGCGGCCCGCTTCCTTGTATCTCCAGCCATGGCGCTCCGCAAATTTGACGGCGTTCTCAATGGCCGCGCCGGGATGCGATGGTCTGGGCATGATAAGCCTAAGTGTTGACGCTTGTCAACATTCTGTCAAAAAATAAAATGTCACCAAATTACAAATTAATGTAAAAATACCAATTTATATATCGTTATTTTGGATTTATAAGACATTTTTAAGGGAAACTCAAGAAATTGGTTTGTTATGGTTCGGGGGAATGGACAAATTGCTGCGCAAATGCTTACCAGTTCACCGGGAGGCGCCGGCAGTAAATCCAAGTTGGATATTGGGTAATTAGGGACCAGGAATCGATATGTCTCTTATACCAACTTGCAAAAAGATTGACTCGTTAGTGTTCTGTTAGCTTGGCCGTGATTCAACATGGGAAACAG
>JAYGEH010000207.1:0-5256 GCA_046582475.1 Rhodospirillales bacterium | reverse complement strand
ATTTTGGCATTACGTGATGCCTTCGGGTGGGAGCCGTCCACTGCATCAGAAGCAGACATTAACTTTCCGGCACGCCGGCGATTTTTAGGGCGGTGGTGAATATGTCCATAAATTCTGGGTCCCCGAGGCCGTAATTAGTCGTCCGTGAACTACGCGGTTTTGGCTGATTGAGCGTCGCAGGGGTTTACCCAAAAATAGAGCCAAAGAAGCCTGATCCATTTGAGGATGAGGCGGAAGTTGTAGCCGGCGGCGGCGAGGATGGGGTTGATGGCATCGCCGTGGCTGTGGGCGAGGTAATTGCGGTCCATGCGATGACCGTTCTTGAGGTGTCCGATGACCGGTTCGACGGCGGCGCGGCGTTTCATGAGGCGTTTGATGGCCGGGGTGACGCGGCGTTTCTGCCCGGTTGTGAAGACCCGCAGTTTGTAGATACCGGGCGCATTGTGGCCCCGGTATCCGGCATCGGCGAGGATGCGTTTAAGGGTGGCGCCGGTGAGCGCCTCGATCTCCGGGATTACCGTTGCCAGGGTGTGGCCGTCGTATGGCCGCCCCGGCAGCGCCTTGGCGTGGATCGCGAACTGGCCGCCCTTGCAGCGCTTGAGGGTGGTGGCGATGGAGGCCTTGACGCCGAACTCATAGGGTTTGTGGCTCTTGCCCTTGCCGATGCATTCTACCTCCGGCGCGTGCAGGGCGTAAATCTTCGGCAAGGGATCACGTGTTTTCTGCGTCATCACCCGCCGGGCCAGCCAGAGCGGGCGGCGGAAGGCATCCTCCAGGGCCTGATCGCCCTTGGTCTTGCGCTCGATGTCACGAATGGTACGGCCGAGATAAGTCTTCAGTCTCCGCAGCTGCCGTTTGGCGCGCTTGTATTGTTTGGCATGGGCGTAACGCTGATGCTTGATCAGGGTGTACTTGCCGACCCGGACATAGCTTTGACGCAGTGGGATGCCCGCCTCTTGGGCTTGGCGGACCAGACGTTCGCGAGCCCGGTGGATCAACTTGGCGTCGGTCGGGAAGGCGATGTTCTTCTCGGCCACCGTGGTGTCGACAATGGCCTGGGTAAAGTCTTGGGGCTTGGCCGCGCCGACCTTCACCGCCACCGCCAGGCTTTCCTGGACCAACGCCTGGAGACGGTCCTCCCCTTGGCGCTGGCGCCAGCGGGTCATGGAAGAGCGGTCAAACGGCAATTCGTGGCGGAAGAATTCCTCGCCGCAAAAATATTGGTAATAGGGGTTCTCCACCCAGCGCGCGCAAAGCTCTTCGTCCGATAGATCATCGGCGTATTTGAGAATCTGCAGCCCCGCCATCAATCGCGTCGGCAACGGCGGATGGCCGGGCCGGTCGGTATAAGCCTCGCCAAAAGTATCGAACAAAAATTGCCAGTCGATCCGATCCGCCAGAACCACCTTCTCGTGGCCCATATGGATGATCTGATCGAGCCTCGAGCGGAACATATCGCTCTGGCCAGTCTTGATCGGTTCTTGTGGCTTCATGGCACGCTCCAAATCACCGTTTGGAGCAGTGAATCACAAATGAATCCGCCGCGCAAATTGCAGGGAAATCACCCACAGAAGCCCTAAATCTTGCAATAATAAACCGGCGCTAATGGACGAAGTTTAAATAGAATCAGTGCGTTGGGAGTTCTTCACGGTCGACAAATTAGTCCTTGCCAACAGGGAGGCGTCCACACATAGCTAAAAGCGGCCCTACAGCGTTGCAAATTTTTTGACCGCTTTGCCCCTAAAAGCGGACATCGCCCATTCCGAAAACCACCCTTTTCCGTATACAAGATTATTGGAAATCTGAGCGGCGGGAAGCTAACTTTTCTCGAAAGGTATTTGGAAGGGTTTTCCGCATCGGTCAATCCGCATTCTGGTCAGTGCGATAAAATCTGGCTGAGGAACATTTTGGTGCGTTCGTGCTCCGGATTATCGAAGAACCGGTCCGGATCGTTGCGCTCGATTATCTCGCCTTCGTCCATGAACACAACGCTGTCGGCGACGGTTTTGGCGAAGCCCATTTCGTGGGTGACCACAAGCATGGTCATGCCGGTTTCGGCCAGCTCAACCATCACATCCAGAACTTCCTTGATCATTTCCGGATCGAGCGCCGAGGTGGGCTCGTCGAACAGCATGATCTTGGGAGTCATGCAGAGGGCGCGGGCAATGGCGACGCGCTGTTGCTGGCCGCCCGAAAGCTGGCCCGGAAACTTCTCCGCCTGTTCCGGTATCTTGACCCGTTTCAGATATTGCATGGCAATCTCGTCGGCGTCTTTCTTGGCCATCTTGCGCACCCAGATCGGCGCCAGGGTGCAGTTTTCGAGGACGCTCAAATGGGGAAACAGGTTGAAATGCTGGAACACAATGCCGACTTCGCTGCGGATCAGTTCGATATGCTTGAGATCGCCGGTCAGCTCGGTTCCGTCGACGACGATGGTGCCTTGCTGATGCTGTTCCAGCCGATTGATGCAGCGGATCAGGGTCGATTTTCCCGACCCCGATGGTCCGCAGATGACAATCCGCTCGCCCTCATAGACCTGCAGGTTGATATCCTTCAGCACATGGAATGTGCCGAACCATTTGTGCATGCCCTCGATCCCGATCATAAGACGTGATGGATCGATGCTGGACTGCAAGGCATTTTCCGGTTGCGATGGATCGCCGATGGTCCAAACTCCCTTGGCTCAGTGGCCCGTGTGCAGGCGTTTTTCCAGCCACAGTGAATAGCGCGACATGGCGAAGCAACTGAAAAAGAAGAACAGCGCCACAAACAAATAGGTTTCGGTCGACAAACCGTTCCACTTGGCGTCGGCCAGCACCGCCCGGCCGATCCCCAAGGGATCCAGAAGGCCGATTATGACCACCAGCGTGGTGTCTTTGTACAAGGCAATGAAGGTGTTGACGATGCCGGGTATCGATATCTTCAAGGCTTGCGGCAGGGTGATCAGCCGCGTGGTTTTCCAATAGGTGAAGCCCAAGGCGTCGGCGGCTTCGTATTGGCCGCGTGGAATCGCCTGCAACCCGCCGCGCACCACTTCGGCGATATAGGCCGACGCGAAAAACGTCACCATGATCAAAACCCGCACCAAAAGGTTAAAGCTGGTGCCCGGCGGCATGAAGTAGTTGAGCATGGTCGAGGCCACGAACAACAGGGTGATCAGCGGCACGCCGCGCAAGAATTCGATAAAGCAAACGCAGATAATGCGGATCGAAAACAGCCGCGATTGGCGGCCCAGCGCCAGCATAATGCCGATCGGCAGCGACGCGGCAATGCCGATGATGCCGATGATCAAGGTCAGCATGAAGCCGCCGTAGGATTGGGTGTCGACGATCTTCAGGCCAAATCCGCCATAGATGAGCCAGCCGGCGATAAACGGATAGGCCATGGCGAACCATATCATTTGCCGGCGCATGGGCGTCTTGTCGAACAACAAAGGCGCCAGGGCGGCGAACATCAGCACGAACGCCAAGATGGGCCGCCAGCGTTCGTCGGCCGGATAGAAGCCGAAGGTGAATTGATTGATGCGGATTTTGATCACCGCCCAACAGGCGCCGCTGCCGGCTTGCCGGCAATCGACTCTGGAGCCGGCATCGATGACGGCGTCGAGCACGAACCAACCGGCGATGTCGGTGACAAGCTCGTACAGAAGTACAGCGGCCAATATGGTCAGCGCCGTATTGAAAGGCGAGGAGAAGAGATTCCGGCGCAACCAGCCGGCGGCACCGGCCGAGCCCTTCGGCGGCGGCAGATCGGGGTGCTGGCCGGGCGCATAAGCGCCGGAATTTATACCGCTTTCAATCATCGTTCCACCAGCCGGACGCGGTTGTTGTACCAATTCATAAAGCTCGAAATGAGCAGCGAAATGATCAGGTAAACCAGCATCACCAGCATCATCGATTCCATTTCGCGCCCGGTCTGGTTGAGGGTGATGCCGCCCAGGGTCGCAACCAAATCCATATAGCCAATGGCGATGGCCAGGGACGAGTTTTTGGTCAGATTCAGATATTGCGAGGTCAAGGGCGGAATGATGACGCGCAACGCCTGCGGCAGAACCACCAGGCTCAATACCTTGCCCGGGCGCAGGCCGAGGGACTGGGCCGCTTCGGTCTGGCCCTTTTCAATGGCGAGAATGCCGCCGCGCACATTCTCGGCGATGAACGCCGAGGTGTAGATGGAGAGCGCCCAGGTGAGGGCCACGAATTCCGGCAACAGTTTGATGCCGCCCTGAAAATTGAAGCCGCGCAAGGCCGGCAATTCAAACCCGATGGGCGCGCCCGCCGCCAGGAAGGCCAGCGTGGTGACGCCAACCACAATCGCCAGCCCGATCCAGATGGAATGGATCTGGCGGCCGGTCGCCATCTGAATTTGGCGGGCGCGCCGGTGATACAAAATGGCGGCGATGGCGGCGCCGGTGAAGGCCAGCATTACCCAGCCGAAGCCGTCTTCGAAGAGCGGGCGCGGAATATAGAGGCCCCGGTTGGAAAGAAATGTGGCGTCGCCAACATTAATGGCGCGCCGGGGATGGGGCAGGGTGTTGATAATGATGCCGTGCCACAGAAGGATATGCAGAAGCACCGGCACGTTGCGGATCGCCTCGATATAGATATAGCCCAGCCGCGCCACCAGCCAATTATTCGATAGCCGGAGCGTGCCGATGGTAAAACCGAGGATGGTGGCGAAGACGACCCCGACGGCGGCCACCAGGAAGGTGTTGATCAGCCCCACCAGGGCGGCGCGCAAATGGCTGTCCTGGCTGTTGTAGTCGATCAGCACCTGATTGATGTCGTAATTGGCCGGAAGCTGCCACAGGAATTTAAACCCGAAGGTCTTGTCGAGAGCGGCGAAATTGGCGGTCACGTTGCCGATCAGCCAAGCGGCGGTAAGGAAAAATATCAGCACCACCAGAATCTGAATGGCGACACCGCGCGATTTTTCCTCCCGCCAGATGCGCGACAGGGCAAAGGCGGGTTGCAATGTGGTTGGGCCGGTCAATTTATCTCCCGTCATTGCCCCCCATTAATTACGCGGGCGCCTGAGATGACGCAAGGATGATGCGCCCCCTGGCGGGTGACCTGGGGGCGCATCGATTCTTTAACGGAACGGCGGCGCGTAGATGAGACCGCCGTTTCTCCATTGGGCGTTGTGGCCGCGCTGGATGCCGAGTGCCGTTTTCGGCCCCAGATTGGCTTCGAAGACTTCGCCGTAGTTGCCGACCTGGCTGATGACGTTAAGCGCCCAATCGGCGCTCAGCCCCAT
>JAYGEH010000136.1:0-8870 GCA_046582475.1 Rhodospirillales bacterium | reverse complement strand
CATCGGCCAGGCGCCGGGCACCCGAGTGCATGCGACCGGCATTCCCTGGAACGATCCGTCCGGAAGGCGCCTGCGCGGCTGGCTCGGTGTCGAGGCGGCCGATTTTTACGATGCGTCCAAGTTCGCCATCATCCCCATGGGATTCTGTTATCCCGGCCGCCTGCCCCGGGGCGGCGATGCGCCGCCCAGGCCCGAATGCGCGCCGGCCTGGCATGCGCGGCTTCTGGCGGCGCTGCCCGGGATCGCGCTGACCGTACTGATCGGCATGTACGCGCAAGCCTATTACCTGCAAGACCGGCGCCGCACCCTGACCGAAACCGTCGGCGCCTGGCGGCAATTCGCACCGGAGATTATTCCGACGCCGCACCCAAGCTGGCGCACCACCGCATGGCAGAAAAAGAACCCCTGGTTCGAAGCGGAACTGTTGCCCGAGTTGCGGCGGCGGGTGGCGGCGCTGATCGGCGGCTAATGGCCGGTCATGGGTTGGCCTCGATACGCTCCATGTCTTCGTCCGAAAGGCCGAAATGATGGCCGATTTCGTGGATCAATACGTGGCGCACAACGTGGGCCGGCGTCTCGCCCGAGGCGCGGCAATATTCCAGAATCGGCGCCCGGTAAAGAAAAATGCGGTCCACATCGGCGGGCGTGCCGCCGGCGCCCTTCTGGTCCAGCGAAAGGCCCTGGTAAAGTCCCAAAAGATCAAAGGGATCGTCCATATCCAGGTCCGCCAAGACCTCCGCCCCGGCGAAATCGGCGATGTGAAAAACCACCTCGCCCACATATTGGCGAAGGCTTGCGGGGATGCCGGCAAAAGCCGCCTCGGCCATGGCGAGAATGGCATTTTCGCCGGTCTCAATATCTTGAACCTGATCCATCTACTCAATTTAGTCCGGGCGGCGGCCTTCGCCAAGTTCGATTAAATTGATCGGATAGTGAAGCGGTTAACTGAGCCCGGGCGCCACCTCGAATTTGGCTTCGCTGCGTTCGCGCACTTCGTCGACGGTGATTTCCGGCGCCAGTTCGACCAGATTCGCCCTGCCGGCCTTTCTGTCGATCTCGAACACACCGAGGTTACTGATCAGCAGATCAACGACGCCGGAGCCGGTCAGCGGCAGGTTGCATTCCTTGAGAAACTTAGCGCCGCCGTCGCGGGCGTTGTGATCCATCACCACCACCACATGCCTGACGCCGGCGACCAGATCCATGGCGCCGCCCATGCCCTTGACCAGCTTGCCCGGAATCATCCAGTTGGCGAGGTCGCCGTTCTCGGCCACCTGCATGGCGCCAAGAATGGCAATATCGATATGGCCGCCGCGGATCATGCCGAAACTGGTGGCGCTGTCGAAATAGGAGCTTTGGGGCAGCTCGGTAATAGTCTGCTTGCCGGCATTGATGAGGTCGTGGTCCTCCTCTCCCTCATAAGGGAACGGGCCCAGCCCGAGCATGCCGTTCTCGCTTTGCAACGAAACGTCGATGCCGTCGGGTATGAAGTTGGAGACCAGCGTCGGAATGCCGATGCCCAGATTAACGTAATATCCGTCGCGCAGTTCCTTGGCGGCGCGGGCGGCCATTTCGTCTCGTGTCCATGCCATGGTTATGTTTCCTTCACTTACGGGCGCGGCCGCGTGGTGCGCTGTTCGATCTGATTTTCATAAACGGCGCCGGCGATGATACGCTGGACGAAGATTCCCGGCGTGTGGATGGCGTCGGGATCCAACTCGCCCAGTTCCACCAGGGTTTCGACCTCGGCCACGGTGGTCTTGCCGGCGGTGGCCATCATCGAATTAAAATTGCGCGCCGTCTTGCGGAAAACCAGGTTGCCCTCGGTGTCACCCTTCCACGCCTTGACCAGCGCCAGATCGGAGACCAGCGCCGTTTCCATGAGATAGTTTTCATCGCCGAAAGTCCGGGTTTCCTTGCCCTCGCCGATCAACGTTCCGTAGCCGGTCTTGGTGTAGAAGGCCGGGATGCCGGCGCCGCCGGCGCGGATGCGCTCGGCCAGGGTGCCTTGCGGGTTGAACTCCACCTCCAGATGTCCGTCGAGAAACTGTTTCTCGAACAATTTATTCTCACCGACATAGGAGGCGACCATTTTCTTGGTCTGGTTGGTTTCCAACAAGAGGCCAAGCCCGGCGCCGTCGATGCCGGCGTTGTTGGAGATCACGGTCAGGCCGCTGATGCCCGATTCCATTACCGCACGGATCAGGTTCTCTGGAATGCCGCATAGGCCGAAACCGCCGGCCATGATCGTCATGTCATCGCTCAGCAGGCCGTCAAGCGCGGCAACTGCATCTGAGTAGACTTTTTCCATTTGGTTTCGGGCTCCTTAATCGGCGCGACGATACGCTTGCGAAAAAATCCCCCCCCCCAAGGAGGCCCTTGGACCCCGCGCGGAATAATACCAAGGAGCGGCAATCTGGCACCCGATGCTACAATGCGCCTGTCTTGGGTTAAAGCAATTTTGTCGCCGCCCGAGCGGCGCCCCGGGTGCCTTCCGCCGGCGAGCCTATCAGGCCATTTCGAGGGCCACCGCCGTGGCTTCGCCACCACCGATGCACAGCGCCGCGATGCCCTTCTTCAGGCCCTGATTTTCCAGCGCATGCAACAGGGTGACGATGATCCGCGCGCCCGATGCGCCGATCGGATGTCCCAGCGCGCAGGCGCCGCCGTTGACGTTGACCTTGTCGTGAGGCGCGTTCAGGTCTCGCATCGCCGCCATGGTGACCACGGCGAAGGCCTCGTTGATCTCAAAAAGATCGACATCGTCGATGCTCCACCCGGTCGCGTCCAGAATTTTCTGAACCGCGCCGACGGGAGCGGTGGTGAACCATTCCGGTTCCTGCGAATGGGTGGCTTGGGCGCAAACGACGGCGATCGGCTTCAAGCCGCGCTTATCGGCTTCCGAACGACGCATCAGGATCAGCGCCGCGGCGCCGTCGGAAATCGAGCTCGAATTAGCGGCGGTCACCGTACCGTCCTTGCGGAAGGCCGGCCGCAAGGACGGAATTTTTTCGATATTGGCCTTCAACGGCTGCTCGTCGGTGTCGATGACTTTCTCGCCCTTGCGGGACTTGACGGTCACCGGCACGATCTCCTTTTTGAAAGAACCGCTCTCGATGGCGGTCTTGGCGCGGCCGAGCGACGTGATCGCGAATTCGTCCTGGGCTTCCCGGGTGAACTGGTATTTTTCAGCGGTGTTTTCGGCATAGGCTCCCATCAAGGTGTCGGATTCGTACGCATCCTCCAGGCCGTCCAAGAACATGTGATCGATGACCTGGCCGTGGCCCATGCGAAAACCGCCGCGCGCCTTGGGCAACAGATAGGGGGCGTTGGTCATGCTCTCCATGCCGCCAGCGACGACGATATTGTTGGTCCCGGCAATGATGCTGTCGTGGCCGAGCATCGCCGCCTTCATCCCCGAGCCGCACATCTTGTTGATGGTCGTCGCGCCCTTGTCTTCGGGAACGCCGGCGGCGAAAGCGGCCTGGCGGGCCGGTGCCTGGCCTTGACCGGCCGCCAGCACCACTCCCATGATCACTTCGTCCACGTCCTCTGGTTTAATCCCGGCCCTCTCGATGGCCGCGGCAATCGCGCCGCCGCCGAGTTTCGGTGCGGTCATGTCGGCGAGGTCCCCTTGAAAACCGCCCAACGGCGTGCGGGCGGCCCCGACGATGACAATTGGATCTTCGGTCATGGCTTGTTCTCCATTTTGTTGTTTAATTTAAAGACAGTTTGAAAATTTAGCTCGAGCCCGCCGCACTGTCGAATCCTTATTCCGTGCCCATCCGGTTGTCACCCGCACCAAATTGCCGACGGAGGGGCGGGTTTCAAACCCGCCCTTACTTCCAATGAATCTCGTATGGGCCGATCCCCCCCACGGCGGTCACGGATTTTGCCGCTCTGCACGGGTTTTCGGTGGAACAATTCGACGCCATCATGGAAGGCATCGCCATCGGCCAGGATTAGGACGGCGATACGCGCGTCGTGCTGTTCGAGATCCTGCGCGAAGGCCATGCGCTGACCGAGGAGTTGCAAGGCGAGATTCGCACCCGCATTCGCGCCAACTGCACGCCCCGCCACGTGCCGGCCAAGATCATCGCGGTGCCCGACATTCCGCGCACCAAGTCCGGCAAGATCACCGAGCTGGCGGTGCGCGACGTGGTGCACGGGCGCGCCATCAACAACCAAGTTGCATTGGCCAACCCCGATGCGCTAAAGCATTTCGAGGATTTGGCGGCGTTGCAGGAGTAAACAAAACCATGCGTCAATCGAGACTACCGCCGGGGAAGGCGAATATATTTCAGAAAATCCGGGCCAAGCGCTCCGCAGTGCTGGCCGCCGGCACCGCACTATTGGATCTCTCCATCGGCGAGCCCAAGGGCCCGGCCCTGTTGAGCGCCCGCGAGGCGGCCCGGGACGCGGTGATGAGCGACGAAGAAGTTATGCACGCCTATCAGTACAATCTGGATCAGGCGGTGCCCGGCTTTTCGGAACGGTTCGTGCGCGCCCATCTCAAGCGCGATCTGCCCGAGGGCGATGTGGCCTATCTTCCGATCCCCGGCATCAAACCCATCTTGGGGCTGCTACCCCTGGCGGCGGGCTGCGCGAGCGGGCCGGTGTGCGTCGCGACCATGACCGAGCCCGGATATCCCATACCAGCCGATTGGTGCGACTATCATCCCAACGCCGACCACTATGCCCTGAGCCTTGACCCGGACAATGAATATCTGTTTTCGCCCAACAATATCCGCAGCGGCACCGATCTAATCATGATCAACTATCCGCACAATCCGTCCGGCCAGGTTGCCGGCGAAACCTGGCTGCGCGAATTGTGTGCCCATTGCGAGGCCAACAATATCCGGCTTTTCAATGACGCCGCTTATTACTGCCTGACATTTACCAACGACACCATCTCGCTCTCGGAAGTGGCCATCGACTATGGGGAGCTGTCTTGGGCGGAGGGGTTTACCGCCGCCAAGCTGATCGGCAACGGCACCGGATGGCATGTGGGCGCCATGGCAGGCTCGATTGATTTCATCGCCGATCTGGCCGAGGTCAAGGGCAAGACCGATGCCGGCCTGGTGGCGCCGATGGCGGCCGGCGCCCTCCATGCGCTGGAAACCGATCAAGACGGGATCGATGGCTACCGGCAAATGTACAAGCAACGAATTGATCTGCTTATTGAACTGCTCGCCGGCCACGGCATGCGCCTGGCGCTGAATCCCCGGGCCGGGTTCTATACCCTTTGGCAAGCGCCCGACCGGGCGTTCGGCCGGGTGATGCAAAGTTCCGAGGATTTCAACATGGCGATGATCGAGGAAACCGGCGTCGTCGGCGTGCATTTCCCGGGCAGCATCCGCTATGCGGTTTGCGCCGACGTGGCCGCCATGAAAGGTGGCTTGCACGAGGCCTTCCAGGCGGCGAATGTGGCTTATGATTGAAACGGAATTGGAACGGCAATTGGAGGAGGACTGATGCATGGGACTTAAGATCATCGGCGCCGGCTTCGGACGCACCGGAACCAAGTCGCTGAAACTGGCCTTGGAGCAGTTGGGTTTCGGCCCCTGCCACCACATGGAAGAGGTCATGTCCAACCCCACACAGGTGCCCCATTGGCAGGCGGCCATCAATGGCGAGCCGGTCGATTGGGACGCGGCCTTTGCGGGTTATAATTCGGCGGTGGACTGGCCGGCGGCGCATTTTTGGCGCCAACTGGCGGATCACTACAAGGACGCCCAGTTGATCCTCACCCTCCGGGACGCGGACGGCTGGTGGGACAGCTATGCCAGGACGATCTTGGTGGCGGTTTCGAAACCGCTGGAAGAGATCGGCGATCCCCATATGGCGAACATTATTCGGATGGTGTCCAAGATGCTCGGCCCGCAGGCCTTCGGCTCAACCTACGACGACAAAGACGCCGCCATCGCCGCCTACAACACGCATGTGGAAAATGTAAAGGCGGCGTTTCCGGCGGAGCGTCTGCTGCAATTGGATGTCACCGACGGCTGGGGGCCCCTCTGTGCCTTTTTTGACGTGGCCGTACCGGACAGTCCGTTCCCCCGCGAAAATTCCAGCCGGGAATTCTGGGACGACGATATCCGGGCGGAGCTGAAATAACATGCTGGCGCTTTATCATATGTGGACCTCCACCTGCTCCAAGAAGGTGCGTATCTGCCTCGCCGAGAAGGGCCTGGAATGGGAAAACCGCGCCGTCAAGGGCGGCTCGGAGCGCGAAAACCTGGCGCCCTGGTATTTGAAAATCAACCCCTATGGGGTCGTTCCAAGCCTCGACCACGAGGGCCGCATCATTACCGAAAGCTGCGTCATATTGGAGTATCTGGAAGACGTGTTTCCGGACGTGCGCCTGCGTCCCCAAGACCCGCCGGCGCGCGCCGATATGCGTTGGTGGCTGGATAAATCGGAAAGCGTTGTGCACAAGAATATCAATATCATTTCCCACAACCGCTTCATGGCGGCGCGCCTGGCCGATCTGTCCCTGGAACAGAAGCGCGCCATGGCCGAACGGTACCCGAAGCTGGCGCTCCGGGCCGAGCGCATACGCCGCTACCGGGACGGCGTGTCGGAAGAGGAAGAGAGCCACGCCGAGGCGTTGCTGGCGGAACTGCTGGACGAGATGGAGCAAACCCTTAGGCAGTCAACCTGGCTGGCCGGCGCCGAGTTTTCCCTGGCCGATATTTCGATCACGCCGTTTCTGGAACGCTTTCAGGTGAACCGGCTGGAAGCCCTCATCGATTGGTCGGCGCGCCCCGCCGTCGGCGACTGGTGGCGGCGCATCAACGAGCGGCCGTCTTATGACACCGGCATGGCCCTGGATATGGCGGACAGCTGAGCGGCGAGCGCCAACCGCCCTCAATTCAACGAATTGCCGCGCAGATCGACGGCGCGGTCGAGCTTGATCAGCACGGCGAAACCTTCCTCGGCGCCTTCGTGGTTGATCTCGCGCTCCTGCAGCATGGTGCGCACCTTGTCGCGAAACTCGCCGCGTTCGTGAATCTCGGCGGTGCCGAAGAAGCGGATAATGCCGCCCGGACAGTCCAGGCCGCCGCTCTCGGCCAGGGCCTTGTTGGAATACATGACCACCACCCTCGGATTTTTACGCAAATTATCGAGGGCGGCTTTTTTCGAGCGCTCCCAATAGGCCAAATGGTCATCGTCATAGATGATCATCGAGCCCTTGGGGCTGATATTGGGGCCGTCATCGCCGACGGTGGCCAGCATGCAGACACAATGGTCTTGGTGGGCGTTGAATATCAGGTCCTTGATCTGTTGGCTGAACGCCATTGTTTATCCCCTTGCGTTTTATTGTGATGGAATTATCTTACCGGCCTAGTGGCCTGTGTCATCTAATTTGTACCCCTACGATCTCTTTTCCCGTTTCCTGAGGTGGAGGAAGGGCGCAGGCGATGCGGGCCCATCGGCAAACCCTTTCGACACCCCCGGGCGGACACCTCCGGTGTCCCCCCTATCAAAAATGCGGGGGCCGCATTCGCGGCCGCCGGGGGACGGGAAAAGTGACCCATCGGGCGGCGTTGCAAGGCTCCCGGTCATCGTCGCGCACCCCTTGTGGTGGATTGGCACCACGGCTGGGCGCGCTCCTCGCCGGAAACCTTGCAACGCCGCCCGATGGGTGCAAATTAGATGGTACAGGCCACTGGGCGAAGTCTGGCCATGGCCAACAATTTTAAATTGAGGAACGGAAATTAGAATGAGCGGCGATTGGGATAAACAGCGCAAGCTGGCGGTTCTTCGCCGGATGATGATCATCCGCCGGTTCGAAGAACGGCTGGTGCATTTGTTCGAGGCCCGGGAATTCATGGCCCACTACCACCTCTATATCGGCCAGGAAGCGACCGCCGCCGCTGTCATGGAGGCGCTCCGGGACGGCGACAAGCTGGCTACCACGCACCGCAATCACGGCCATGTGCTGGCCAGGGGCGCCGATCCGGGGCGCGCGCTGGCGGAAATTTTGTGCCGCGAAACCGGGCTCAACGGCGGCTATGGCGGCACCCTTCATCTTTCGGATCCCGATCTCGGCTTTTTGGCCACGTCGTCCATCGTCGGCGGCTGCATCGGCCTGGCCACCGGCGCCGGCTTCGCGCTTCGCAACGGCGGCGGCGACCAGGTGTCGGTGGCCTTTTTCGGCGACGGCTCCCTGGAGGAAGGCATCTCCTATGAAGCGCTGAACCTGGCGGCCTTGTGGTCGCTGCCGGTGGTTTATATCTGCGAAAACAACACCGAGGGCGCGGTCGGCTCGATCGGCGGCGGCTTTCCGGCGGCGGTTTCGGCGGTCAAGGATCTGACCAAAATCCCCGGCACCTTCGGCATCCCGGTCGAATCCGTGGACGGCCGCGACGTGGATGCCGTGTTCGCCGCCACGGAACGCGCCGTCGGGCGCTGCCGGCAGGGCCAAGGCCCCGCCTTCGTCCAAGCGGTGACCATGCGTTGGGAGGGCTCGAAGCCGCTGTGGCCCGAGCTGCCCATGGGCGATACCGACATGGCCATGATCTGGGACGACAGCTTCCATGGCAGCCAGTTCGGGGATTGGTACCGGAACCAGGACCCGATCTTCCTCTATGCCCGCCAATTGCTGGCAAGCGGTGACGCGGGCCGGCAAGGAATCGAAGCCCTCGACCGGGAGACCGCGACGGTCATTGAGGAGGCCAGCCAATGGGCCCTGGCCAGCCCGGCGCCGCCCGCCGAGACGGCGTTCGATCATGTCTTCGTTCCCGAAATGGGGCCTTAAGCCATGACCATGACAAATTATTGCGACGCCATGGCCGATGTCTTCCGCACCTGTTTCGCCGAAGATCCCAATTTCACCATCATGGGCAACGAGGTGTTCGGCATCG
>JAYGEH010000124.1:0-1775 GCA_046582475.1 Rhodospirillales bacterium | reverse complement strand
GTTCGGTGAGGCTGGTGCCAGACCTCGGCATGCCGATAATGAAAATCGGGGTTTCATCCTCGACACCGTATCCCCCGCGGGAAAGGAAGAAATCCGCATCGAAGGTATTAATAATTTTGTGAAACGACTTAATGTCCCCTGAAAGCGAATAGGAATAGTTATCCCTTTTCAATTTATTGGCTTCCAAGAAGAAATCGAACGCCTTGTCGAATTCCTTCAGGTCGTCGAATATTTTACCCAAACAGAATGCCAACGAAATCCTGTCCTTTTTCGGGCATTGGGGATGACGGATCAGGCCCTCCATTGCCCTGGCTTCGTCGTCGTATTCCGTATACGTACGCGACCCGGACAGGCTGCAATAGGCGTCAACGCATTGGGGAAAGATTTTCAGGACGGCGCGTAATTTTTCGATCGCATCATCGAACTGGCCTTGGCTTTTAAAAATACCGCCTAGTTTCAACATGGCCTCCCAAAAATCCGGCTCGATCCCCAGGACCCGTTGATAGGCGCTTATGGCCTGTTCCCATTGTCCCTGTTTCTCGTAAAGGCAGCCGAGGTTGAAATGGGCCTCGGCAAACCGCGGATTGATCCGGATTGCCTTTTCATAACAGTCCATGGCTTCGCCGGGCTTTCCTTGGTGGCTCAGGATGTCGCCGAAATTGTTTAGGGCTTCGATGAAATCCGGCTGAATCGTCAACGCCTTGCGGTAGGCCGTCTCGGCCTTTTGCCATTGCCCCATGTCCTTCAAGGCGTTGCCGAGATTGTTGTGGGCCTCCGAAAAATCCGGCTCGAGTTCTATGGCATGGCGATAGGACCAGGCAGCGTCTTCGACCTTTCCTTCGGCCTCCAATAGGAGCCCAAGGTTATTATGGTAAGGGGCCCGGTCCGGGTTGTTTTTTATGGCGGTGCCGATGAACTCCGACGCGGTGGCGTTGTCCCCGACCTGATGGGCCAGCGTCCCCAACAGGAAATTCGCTTCGGCGTTGTTGGGGTCAATCCGCAAAACCTGTTGGTAGGCGGACTGGGCCGACTCAAACCGGCCAACTTGGTGGTTTTCCAGGCCGCTATCCAGAAGGCGCTGTATTTCAGTTTTCGAGTCCGAGACCAAGGAGTTGTCTCCGGGTCAGCTTGGCGAGAATGACGGCGGCGGTTTTGGTCTCGGTCATTTTATCCGACATTTCCCATGGTGCCTTCAAGTTCATGATGATGCTACCAACTTGCGCCGATGTTGGAAGATTTTTCTCTAAAGCGTTCCAGATAGCCAGATTGTTAGCAGATGGCTGTTTCCAGAGGCACCTTTGGCCCATATTTTCCGGCTCTTTTTCTTTTCCCGATGCCCGAAAAAGAAAAAGAGCCGGACTTTTTGGCCCGACCCCTTTGTCGTCGAAAGGATGGAAGGAGGGGAGGTTGCTGGATTTCCATCGCTTCGATTATGTGTTGGGGAAGAGTCGCTTCCTCGAGCGGCGAGCCGCCGCCTTCGGTCTAATCGACGGTGGCGCCGGTCTCGACATCATAAAAGGTCTTGTCCCACTGGACGTCATCGGCGATGGCGGAAGCGCCGGGCAAAACGGCGGCGAGGCCGAAACGCCCTAAAAGCGCGGTGGTGGTCAGTTTTTGACGGATTGTCATGGCAATGTCTTCCATTTTCAGTGCTTTCCGGAAATGTCTGGAAATTTTAATATTAAGTATAGGGGAGGCTTATTGCTTTGGCATTTAAACACATTTCAAATAGGCGTGACGAAAAAAGGAGGATTATTAAGATCGGAAGAGCGTCG
>JAYGEH010000040.1:0-1952 GCA_046582475.1 Rhodospirillales bacterium | reverse complement strand
ATTCCGGGGAACACCTGCTTTCCCCTCTCTGTAAATCGCATATTATTTCTGAATAGAGTCATTCCATCAGTTTCTTGCGTCCTAAATTTCTATTTTCTAATAAATTAATCTATTATTACGTTTATTCAGATTTGTTCACATTTGGCATGCTCTCTGCTTTGTTCCTCGGTGAAGAGTAGTCATTATGTTGACGATAGAAAACAAACGTACAGATATCGAACCCCTGACGGACGCCAGTACCGTCGTGAAGGGCGCCGAATTGTACTTCGCCTCTGGTCTTCTCGGGTTTGAGCGGAACAAGCTTTTTGAGCTTATCACCGACGCCGAGTTAGCCCCCTACCAGTGGCTTAGGGGCAAGGATGCCGACCAGTCATTTCTCGTCATCCCCCCCAGCTACGTGGTGGAAAACTACAACATCGACCTGGCCGATGAAGATGTGGCCCTTTTAGGGCTGGAAAACGCCGAGGATGCCGTGGTGCTGAATATCGCCACGTATCACCCGGATGAAACCGTGACCGTCAACCTGAAGGGCCCGATTGTGTACAACAAGAGTACGAACGCCGCCCGGCAGGTGGTCCCACGCAACGCCGCCGATTTATCGCTCGCCCATCCGGTGGGCAATTGAATTGGCTCCAAGCCGTGAAAGGAAACCCCTCCCATGCTGGTACTATCAAGAAAGCCGAACGAGAGCATTATCATCGACGGGAACGTGACGGTGAGTGTGCTGCGTGTGGACAATGATACCGTCCGGATAGGCATTGAAGCGCCATTGGAAATCCCGGTGATGCGCAAGGAAATTTACGAAGCAATAAAGACCAACAACGAACAGGCCGCCGGTTCGGCCAAAAAGAAGGTCAAACATTTAGTCAATAACTAAGGATCCAAAACGGATTTTAAACCCACAACCCAAAACAACCAAATAGAAGGAACGAACCATGGTTATTAATACCAACGTTGAGGCCCAACGAACGGCCAACAACTTGAACGTCAGCCAGACCAACCTGGCCAAATCACTGAGCCGACTCAGTTCGGGCTCACGCATTGTTAACCCGTCCGATGACGCCGCCGGCTTGGCGGTGAGTTCGCGGTTGCGCGCGCAGATTAAGCGCCTCGACTCCGCCCTCTCCAACGTCGTCAACGCGGTTTCATTCACCCAAACCCAGGACGGTTTTATGAAAACGGTGGATAAAGCCTTCCGCCGCATGGGCGAGCTTTCCATGCTGGCGCGCGACGAAACCAAGTCGTCCGATGACCGTGCCCTGTACGATCAGGAATTCCAGCAGCTCATGGATTACATCAATGACTCCAAGGACAAGGAATTCAACTCCGTGAAACTCTTTGACGGCACCGACATCGATGTGACCATCGATTCCGAGGGCGACGTGTTTCAAATGGAGGGCATCGACATGGGCTCCATAAAGTACAGCAACGCGCTGAACGGATACGGCCCGCAGGAATCCGCCGTGGCCACCTTGGCCAACGACACGCTGACCGTGGCCAATCATGGCTTGGTAAGCGGAGATTTCATGTATATTGAAACCGCTTCAACCGATCTAGCCGTCGATACCAAGTATGTCGTGGAAGTGACGGGCACGGGCACATTCAAGCTGCACGGACCAGGCACCGTCTACGATACTGATGCCAATACCTTCACCAACCCGCCTCCAGCCGGTGGCGCTTCCACCGCCATCGATATCACGGCGGACGAGACCATCCAGATATTCAACTGGTCGAAGCGGGTTCACATCCAAACCGCCGCAAAGGCCGCCGATGCGCTCACTAAGGTGAAGATCGCCATTTCGCAGGTCGCCCAAGACCGCGCGGCGCTCGGTGCGGTGCAATCCCGCCTGAACTTCACCAACGAGCAGCTCGCGGTGACGAAGGAGAACCTCAGCTCCGCCATCAGCCGCATCGCGGATGTGGACGTGGCCGAGGAAGCCACGCAATACGCC
>JAYGEH010000019.1:0-1966 GCA_046582475.1 Rhodospirillales bacterium | reverse complement strand
GGTTCGCGCACCGGCCAGCCAGTGTTGGTGCCGTAGCAGGCATGGTAGCCGAGCAGCACGTCGCCGGGAATATGGGCCGATGCCTCGCCGGCCGGAGCGAACAATTCGGTGACCATATTCTGAACCTCGGGCGTTATGCCGCCGGCTTCGATCAGCGCCTTTTCGATGATGGTGTCTTCGATGGCGCAATCCCATTGGATGGCCAGATCCTGGTACGGGATATTTTCGAATATGGTCGTTACTTCGTGGGTGAGGGCTTCGGTGAAGCCGTCGCGGATTCGCGGATAGTCGTCCGCATCGGCGAAAAACAGGCGGATGCCGCTGGCGGTCAGCGGGATCGAGACCTGGAAGCGGACTTGGGCCGGAATGACGCCCTCGGCGCGCAGGGTCTTGAACACGAAATAGGAATTGATGGCATCGCGGGCATAGCCGAGACGCCAGCCGGGCTGGCCGAATTTCACCTGTTTGACGCCGGCCTTGACCTTGAACCGCCATTGGGAATTGTTGCTCCCCTGCCCTCTATGCCAGTCCTCCACCCCTGCGGCGGTCATCGGGCGTTCTAGGGTTTCGATGTCGGGATGGCCGTGGAAGACCCGGTAGGCGAGCTGGTTGATCCAGAAAATACGCTCGCCAATCTCGCCGTCCGGCATGAACGCCATGTGCGGGCCGAGGGCCGGGCCAATGGCGCGGAACACCTGCTCGGCGGTATCGTAGGGAAGGCTCCCCACCAGCATCAGATCTTCGGCCATGATTTCCCCTTATAATGCGGTTTGTCAGCCGCCCGGTTTGAGCGCTTTCCAGACTTTTTGCGTGGTGCCGCTGATCAGAATGTCGTGCTGGTTGCCGAGGCAGGCGCGCAGACCCGGCGTCCTTGTGTGGCGCAGCTGGTAGCGGCATTCCGCCAGCGCCCGCGACAACAGGCGCCTGGTTTGCGGCGCCGGCGCCCCGTTTGAAGCGGCCACGACAGCCAAAACCGGACCGATTTCCGCGGCGCCAACGGGCCGCGAATACGGCAGCCGGTTGATCATCTGATTGAGAATATCGCTGGCCGTCAGGGTCCCGTCGCCTTTGATCGCAGCTTCGGCGGCGGGCCGAAGCGGGCCTGTATAGCGGGCGATCTCGCGCGCCCCCAGCGGATCGGTGTCGCCGGCCACCGCCACCGGCACCGCCGAGGCCATGGCGCCGATGCGCAAATGGACCGTTCTGGGCTGAAAGCCGAGGCCGCGCACCGTGGCTTCGGGCAGGCTGACCGACACCGAAGTGAAGCTGCGCACCGACGTCATCCTGACCAGTCCGGCAACCGGAATGGAGGCCCCGCCGGCGGTCAATTCGATTTCGGTTCCTTGGGCCGGCTTATAGGCGGTGCCCGGCTCGGGCGATTTCCGGTGCTGTTGCAGGCAGACGGCGGACACCTCCGCCCGGCAGACGCCGCCCTCGCAGCGAAGCGGGATCGGCGCCGCCGACGCCACCAGCCCCAATATCTGCGGCGCGGCCCGGACCGGAGAAATGGCCGGGGATAGGGCGAAGAAAATCGGCAGGGCCGCCAGCAAGGCTGCGGTTTTCAATTTCATAGCGACCTCCTCATTGATCCAAGCCTAGAGCAGTTCCGGATAAATATGAAGCAATTTGATGGGAACAAATCGGTTTTCCGGGTAGGCGCGGTGCGCCGCGCGATGCCTTTGAATCGGGCAAGCGCCGCAACGCCCCAGGGGAGCCGATTTGACCCACCGCAGGCCGGGTGCTTTTGACCCGTGGACGTCGTCGCACGCCTTTGCCGATGCGCCGCATCGCCATGCGACGTGCTCCTCGCCACGGGGCAAAATCATCCCGGTAAAATGGTACATATTTATCCGGAACCGCTCTAGGTGTTTAGTCCCGGCATTTGATGGATCGGGTTTAGATTGTATCTTTCGGGTTCTTTTGTCCAGCATTTGCAGATGAATTCATATGGAGTGAGGCCTTTCAG
>JAYGEH010000010.1:0-20807 GCA_046582475.1 Rhodospirillales bacterium | reverse complement strand
GCTTCGCTCTCCCAAAGATTTCCATCGGCGGGCCGATAGTTTCGCAATTTCCCGGCAAAAGGCAGGCATTGGATGGACGGAATCCCACAAAGTTTGAAAAATAGCATCTCCTTCAACAGCGCCGACCAGGAAGAGGGTTCCGAAAGGTAAAGCGCCGCTTCGCATTTCAGCCTTCGGATCAATTTGATGCGCTCGGCAAGGGGCGCGCCGCCGCCGCCGCCCGGCGGCAGTTCGATAAATTCGTCGATCAGACCTGAATTTTTCAAGACCGATTTGACCGGGGACGCGGCCTCCATAACCGGCGAGTTGGACAGGCAAATGAGCTCCGCGCCGGCATTTTTATTTCGGATGTAATTTAACGCCGGAATGCTGACGATGGCGTCACCGATACTGCCGCGCCGGAAAATCAAGATCCTGGCGGGCGGTGGCGCCGCTTCATTGGCGCCGGCAGTGGCAATTTCATTCTGGATATTCATTCGGTCTATGTGAGGTCTTATAAGTTTGGCGCCTGCATGTTATGAATTCCATCAAATATGTACATCAATTATATATCCGAATTTGGAATTTCCATTCTCGTTATCGGGCCATCCCATGGATAGAAAGTTCTTGAAAAGCGACAGGCTGCGGATTCTGGTCAATGGAATTCATGCCAAAAGCGGCGGCGGCGTCAATTACTTGAAGAATATTCTGCCAATTCTGGCCGAGGACGCCGAATTGGAACTCCATCTGTTTATCCATGAGGACCAGTTCGCGCTGTTCGATATCGTCGACGAACGGGTCCGGGTTCATCTCCTCGATTTCCACAACGGTTTCTTTTTCAATCTCCTATGGGAACAGTTTGCGTTGCCCATATTGGCCAAGGTTATGTCCACCGATGTCACGGTTTCACCGGCAAATTACGGCCCGCTTTTGGCGCCGGCGCAAGTAATCATGCTGCGCAATTCCTTGGCGGTCGCGGGAAAGGAAACCCGGCCCGTCAAGCGGCTTTATTGGGCCGGCTTGACGATCATGACCGCGCTTTCATTGCTCACATGCCGGCGTGCTATCGCGGTTTCCAATTACGCCCGCAAGGCCTTGACCTTTGGCATCTCCCTGCGCATGCAAAATAAGGTATCGGTTATTTATCACGGCGTACACGAATCCTTCGTTCCGCCGGCCGTCGAGCGAAGCGGCATGTACCTTTTGGCCGTATCGGACATTTACGTTCAAAAAAACCTGCACACCCTGATTCACGCGCTCGCGGAAATACGGCGTAATAATCCGGATATTGTCCTTAAGTTGGCTGGCAAGGCCATCGACCGGGGCTATTTGAACGAACTGCAAGATGCGATCCGGGCTGAGAAGCTGGAGGACGCCGTTGAATTCCTGGGCGAAATGAATTCGGATCAACTCCTGGATCTTTACCAAAATTGCATCGCCTTCGTGTTTCCGTCGACCGTCGAAACTTTCGGCAATCCTCTGGTTGAGGCGATGGCCTGCGGAGCGCCCATCGTCAGTTCGAACACGGCGGCGATGCCGGAAATTCTGGGCAAAGGGGCGATCTATTTTGATCCGTTGGATTCGCGGGATATTGCCGCAAAGATCAACGAAATTCTTGCCAACACCGATCTGCGCAAGCGATTGTCCGAAAAGGCGTTTCAGAGGGCGGCAATGTTCTCCTGGCGCAAAACGGCGCAGCAGACCGCGGAAGTCATCAAGTCCGTCGCTCCCGACCGATATTTAGCGATCTCAAAATCGGCCATGGGAGGCGAGCCGGTCGAGACGCCATCGTGACGCTAAAACTCGTTTATCTGGTCAGCCATCCGATACAATATCAGGCGCCGTTGCTTCGAAAAATTGCCGCCGATCCCTATTTCGATCTGCAGGTTCTGTTCGTGGATGATTTTTCGGACGGCGCTTACCGTGACGCAGGATTTGGCGTTGATGTTCAGTGGGATGTGCCGCTGCGGTCCGGGTACCGGAATGCGCTCATTGGCGATGTGGACCTCGAACGTGCGGTTCGGGATGCCGACGCAATTTGGGTGCATGGCTGGCAATCGGCGATATTGAAACAGGCTATCGGTCTGGCCCGAAACCTCGGTACGCCGGTGTTGATGCGCGGAGAAAATTGGATTGGCGCCATGCCCGATGGTGCTCCGCCCCTGAAATGGGCCAAGCGGCTTTATCGCCGCCGTATTTTCGATAAATGCAGCGCCTTTCTAGCCATCGGCTCCCAGAACAAAGCCTATTACCTGGATTATGGCATCTCGGATAGTCGTATATTTTCAATGCCTTATGCAGTTGATAACGAATATTTCACATCCCGCGCGACGGCGGCAGCGGCAAACGAGGTGCGCAGCCTGCATGGCATTGGCGTGGGCCGGAAAGTCATCCTCTATGCCGGCAAGCTGTCCCGCCGCAAACATCCGGAACTGTTGTTGGCCGCCTGGGAGCGCCTGCCAAATTCAGCCGAGGAAAATCCAATATTGCTGATCGTCGGCGATGGCGAGATGCGCGGTGATCTTGAGCGCCGGGCCTCCGAGGGCGTTATTTTCACCGGCTTCAAAAACCAAAGCGAAATGCCCGCCTATTACGCCGCCGCCGATCTATTCGCGCTGATTGCGAAACGGGAGCCTTGGGGTCTGGCGGTCAACGAGGCGATGGCCTCTGGCACGGGTGTCATTGTGTCCGATCAAGTGGGCGCCGCTTATGATCTGGTTGACGAACATACGGGCATCGTAACGCCGGCCGGGGATTTGGATGGTTTGACGGCGGCGATCACATCGGGACTCCAGCGATCGGATGAAATGGGCCGGGCCGCCGCCGCCAAAATCCAATCTTGGGGGTTCGCCGCCGATTTGGATGGCCTGAAAGCCGCCGCCGCGGGTGTGGCATGAATGATCTCCGCATCCTCTTTGCCGGTGAGATGGTGCCCGGCTCCAGGACCCTGCAACGTATCTCAGGATTGCGCGAAATCGGGCATCACGTGGTGACCGTGGAAACCAACAAGCCGGGCGCGACCTATGAAGACCGGCCGACATTCTCCGAACGGGTTCGATACAAACTCCGCCTGCCGGGCGATCCCGCCGGCGCCAATGCCGCCTTGATCGGGAAAATCGGCCAACAGCGTTTCGATCTGATCTGGCTGGAGCGCTGCGTTGCGGTGACCGCCGGGACGCTTGGGCGTATTAAAGTGGCGGCCCCGGACACGCGGATCCTTTGGTATGCCGAGGACGATATGACGAACCCGCGCCACCTTTCGCGCTGGACCAAGCGGGCGCTGCCCTTGTTTGATATCTGGGTCACCACCAAATCCATGAATGCAAAGCCCGATGAAATGCCGCGACTCGGGGTCCGCAATATCCTGTTCGTGAACAACAGTTTTGATCCGCACCTGCACCGCCCGGTTACAATCTCGCCGGACGACGAGCGCCGATTTATTAGCGAAGTCAGTTTCGTCGGAACCTTTGCCCGGGCCAGGGCGGCCAGCCTGGCCCATTTGGCCGCGGGCGGCATCACCGTCAATGTCTGGGGCAACGGCTGGGAGCGCGCCACGTTCGGGGCGCACGCGCCCAGCATTATGGGCTATCCGGTTTACGACGACGACTATGCCAAAGTTGTCACCGCGTCCAAAATCAACCTGGGCTTTTTGCGCAAGGAAAGCCGGGATTTTCAAACCTGCCGCTCCATGGAATTGCCGGCCATCGGCGGCTTCATGATGCACGAACGAAATTCCGAAATTTGCGGGCTTTTCGAGGAAGGCAAAGAGGCTGTATTCTTCGGCGATGACGATGAATTGTTGGACAACTGCCGCAATTGGCTGGCCGCCGGTCCTGAAAGAGACAAGATTGCCACCGCCGGGCGCGCCCGCGTTCATGCAGGCGGCCACAGCCATCCGGAACGGCTGCAACAGATCCTCGAAGCGGCTATGGATGTAAGCCCGGCATGAAGGTGCTCGTAAACGCTCTGTCGGCCCGCAAGGGCGGCATCGTCACCTACACTAGAAATTTGCTCGAAGCACTGGAAAACCGGGGTATCGATGTGGTGGTTTCGGTTCCAGAGGAATTCGACACGCCCGATCGCGCCTCGGTCAATCGCATGGAGATTACCGGATATTCTCCGTTTCGGAGGTTTCTTTGGGAGCAAACTACCTGGCGCGGTATCGTCAAGCGCCACAATCCGGATATTCTGTTTTCCTCGGCAAATTTCGGATTGCTGCGCAGCCCGGTGAAGCAAATTCTTTTGCTGCGCGAAGGCGGATTGTTCGATCCATTTTATCTTGCCAACATGACCGCGACCCAGGGCGTCTGGCACGCGTTTAACCGCTATTTTCGGAGGAAACTGATGTTGCTGTCAGCGCTCAGCGCCGATCACATCATCACGCCAACCAAGACAATGAGCGACATGGTCGCTCAGTGGGAACCATCCATATTGCAGAAATGTTCGATCAATCCTTATGGCACCATCAATGAAATTTTCACGCCGAGCACCAGGAAACGGAACTGGCGCGAAGATGGCACGGTCCGCCTCTTGTATGTTTCGGTCTATTATCCGCACAAGGTGCCGAACGTTATTTGCCGGGCGGTCCAGCAACTCATCGATATAGGTATCGATGCCCACGCCACCATCACCATGTCGCTCGGCGAGTTCGGGGAGATGAGCGGCAGCGCTCTCGACAAGGCCGTGGTGACCGACGCGCACGAACGCGGCTTGATCACCCTTGGTCATCATTCATACGAGGATTTGCCCGAACTCTATGGTTCCCACGACGTGTTTGTGTTCCCATCCGTTTCCGAGACATTCGGCCATCCCATGGCCGAGGCCCTGAGTTCCGGTCTGCCGACCATCGTATCCGATACGCTGGTCAATCAAGAGATTTGCGGGGATACGGCACTCTATTTCGAGCCATTTTTGGCAAAAAGATTGGTCGAGCAATTGCAAAAACTTGACCGGGAACCCGAGCTCAGGAAAATGAATTCAGAAAATGGCCGTCAGAGGGCGGTGGAAAAATTCGGCTGGAACGATCATGTGGACCGCCTTGTCGAGACCTTCGAAAAGGTTGTTAGTGGACGCGCCGAAACCGGGACAGCGCGCGTCACGGCGCCTTAAAGCGCGGCGGAAATCCGGGTTTCTGCAATGACGGGTTCGGTGAATGAGCGATAGCTTTAAGGTGAATGTCTCCGTGCACGGCCGCTGGCATGCATTTGAGCTGGCCAATGGACTGTACCGGCAAGGGCATCTCGGCCGGCTGTTGACCACCTATCCTGGTTTCATCGCCCGGCGCTTTCTGGATGCCGGCGCCGAAATTCGGTCGCGCGCCTTGCTCGAGTTTCGGCGCCGGGCATTTGATCGTTTGCACTTGGGCACCAGGCCGGACCTCTCAATCGCGCGCGGGATGGGAGAATTCGCGGCGGCGGAAGCGGCCAGCGACGCCGATTTGCTGGTAGGCTGGAGCTCTTCTGTGCTGGAAGCGATCGCGCCGGCACACGCCGCCGGCATGAAAGTGGTGGTGGAACGGGGATCGAGCCACATAAATCATCAAGCTCGCATTTTGCGTGAAGCCTATGATGCCCTCGAATTGTCCGCCGAATTACCCTTGCCCGAGATTGCCGCGCGCGAGGTCGCCGAGTATGCGGCGGCCGATGCCATCGCCGTTCCGACCGAATACGCGGCAAAAACCTTCATCGAAGAAGGCGTTTCAAGAGACAAACTTATCGTCAACGGCTATGGGGTTGATCTTTCGAAATTTACGCCGGCCGGTGACTCGGCCGGCCCCGACCGGGCTGACATTCCGGCTGGCATCGTGTTTGTGGGGCGGGTCGGCGTGCGCAAGGGGGTGCCGTGGCTTCTCAGGGCCATGAAAAGACGCGGCGGCCAAGGCCGGCTCAATCTGGTTGGCCCGGTTGAAGATGGATTTCAGAGTTTCCTCGAGCGCGAAACCAGCGATGCCGTGAATATCCAAGGCCGGGTTGCGGGCGAAGCATTGCCCGCCGTCTATGCCCGGGCCGGGATATTTTGCCTGCCATCGCTGGAGGAGGGCATGCCGCTGACTTTGTTGCAGGCCATGGCGGCGGGCCTGGCGGTGGTGGTAACGGCGGCGGCGTCTGGGGGGATTGTCGAGCAAAGCGGCGCCGGCATCGTGGTCCCGCCCGGCGATGCGGACGCCATCGCGGATGCTTTGGACCGGCTGACCGGCGATGCGGAATTGGCCCGGGAAATGGGGCTGGCCGGGCGCCGGGCGGTCGAGGCTGGATATCGCTGGCAAGACTACGCCGATCGCGCTATCGGCGCTTACCGAAATTTGCTTGGCTACCCTGCCTCATTCTCCAAGAACCAATCGTAGGTGGCCGCCAGACCTTCTTCGAGGGTGACGCTTGAGGTCCAATCCAACGCCTTCATACGGCGCGCATCCAAGAGTTTCCTGGGCGCGCCGTCGGGCTTGGACGTATCGAATGCGAGATCACCTTGATATCCGACCACTTGGGCAATGGTTTTTGCCAGTTCGCGAATGCTGACCTCTTCGCCGGTTCCGATATTGATCGGGATATCGCTGGAAAAATATTTGAGCAGGTGAATGAGGGCGTCGGCCAAATCGTCCACATGCAGGAATTCCCGGTAGGGCTTGCCGGATCCCCAGATCACCACTTCCGGCGTTCCGCCCACTTTGGCTTCGTGGGTCCGGCGCATCAGGGCCGGGATAACATGGCTGGATTGCAAATCGAAATTATCAAACGGGCCATAAAGATTGTTGGGCTGCGCCGAAATGAAATCCCGGTCATACTGTTCCCGGTAGGCCTGGCACAATTTGATGCCGGCAATTTTCGCCACCGCGTACCATTGGTTGGTGGGTTCAAGCGGCCCCGTTAGAAGCGCTTCCTCGGCCATCGGCTGCGCCGCCTCGCGCGGATAGATACAGGCCGATCCGAGAAACAACAATTTCTCCACATCGCAGCGATGGGCGGCGTGGATGGTATTGGTTTCAATGGCCAGATTGTCGTAAAGAAAATCGGCCGGTTGCGTGGAATTGGCCAATATACCGCCCACCGTCGCCGCAGCGACGACCACCGCATCCGGTTTCGATGCGTCCATCCAGGCATTCACCGCCGCCTGATCGCGGAGTTCCAGTTGATCGCGGCTGGCGGTCAGAATTTCGCAGTCTTCGCGTTCGAGCCTGAGCACCGTCGCGGCGCCGACCATGCCGCGATGGCCGGCCACCCAGACCCGCTTGCCGGCCAGCTTATAGGGCCCATTCAATTTCGTTTCGGATGATTTCATGTCCCAAATTCCGAAAATTGCGTGTTACCGCCACATGCCTCGGGTATCGATTAATACCTTGTCAGCGAGGCGCGATTTTTCAATGGATTTAAAGGCGCCATGGTCGGTCAGAAGTATGATCGTGCCGGCCTTTGCCAAGGCATCGTCCAGATCGCAAAGAACCGCCGATGGAATGTCCGCCAAAGCATCCGGGATCGCGTCGATATGGGGCTCGACCAGCAAAATCTCGCGCGCCGTCAAGGCGGATAATTCCCGCACCACCGCAATCGCCGGGCTTTCCCGGAGATCATCGATATTCGCCTTGTAGGCGAGGCCGAGACAGGCGATGGGACGCCCATCGTCCGCATCCAGACTGGCGGCGGCGCGGCGCGCAATATGAGCGGGCTTGCCGTCATTGACGCCGCGCGCCGCCTTGATGAGCGGCGCAAGCTCGGGCGCCGAGGCCACGATGAACCAGGGATCGATGGCAATACAATGGCCGCCCACCCCGGGACCGGGCCTCAAAATATCGACGCGCGGATGGCGGTTCGCCAATTCGATGACTTCCCATACGTCCACGTCGACCGCCTCTCCGATCAGCGACAGCTCATTGGCGAAGGCAATGTTGGTATCCCGGAAGGCGTTTTCGGCCAGCTTTACCAGCTCGGCCGTGGTGGCGCTGGTAATCAGGCAGGCGCCCCCGACGAATTGTTTGTAAAGCGCCACGGCGCGGTCGCTGCACGCCTTCGTCAAGCCGCCGATGACCCGGTCGTTGTCCACCAATTCGATCAGCACGCGGCCCGGCAAAACCCTCTCCGGACTGTAGGCGATATTGATGTCTGGGGCCTCCGGATCGTCTGCGGGGAATTTCAAATCCGGCCTGGCGCTTGCCAGCCATTCGGCCAGCTTGGCGGTCGTCCCCACCGGCGATGTGGATTCGAGAATTACCAGATTGCCCTTCTCCAGTACCGGCGCCAGGTCTCCGGCCGATTTTTTAAGATAGCCGAGGTCCGGCGAATTGTCGCCGTTCAATGGCGTTGGAACCGCGATAATGAAGGCTTCGGCGGGCTCCGGAACCGTCACCGCTTTCAAATTTCCGGCGCTCACTGCGCTTCGCACAAGGATATCCAGATCCGGCTCGACAATGTGGGTTTCCCCCCGGTTTATGCGCGCAACCGTGCTGGCGTTGGCATCGACGCCGGTGATTTTGATGCCCCGGTTGGCCATGACCGCCGCCGTCGGCAATCCCACATAACCAAGCCCAATGACGGAAATATGCTCGAACCTATTGGCCACCTAACAACCCTCGGATAATTCTTTGGCTGGCATTGCCATCGCCATAGGGGTTTATCGCTTTTGACATCAAATTATAGCGCACCTCGTCATCGAGCAACGTGGTTGCTGCATCGAAGATGGCATCGGTGTCCGTGCCGACCAGCTGTACGGTGCCCGCATCGACGGCTTCCGGGCGCTCGGTGATGGCGCGCATGACAAGCACCGGCTTTCCCAGTGACGGCGCCTCTTCCTGGATGCCGCCGGAATCGGTGATGATGAAGTGGCTGCGGTTCATCAGGTAAACGAATGGCAGGTAATCCAGCGGCGGCAACAGATGTACGCTTTTCTTGTCACCCAACAGGCGCTTCACCGGTTCCTGGACATTGGGATTGAGGTGCACCGGATAAACGATCTCCACGTCGCCGCGCTCATCGGCCAGGCGTCTGAGCGCCGCACAAATCCGGTCAAATCCGCCGCCGAAACTTTCCCGGCGATGACCGGTCACCAGGATCAATCTCTTGTCATCATCCAGATCAGGAAGGCTGGCAGCGAACGTTGCGGCGAGGTTCGGATCGTCATCGATGCGCTGGCGGATATCGATCAAGGCGTCGATGACGGTATTTCCGGTGACATAGATGCCGGCGTCCCTGCGGCCTTCGCGCAAGAGATTTTGCCGGGCGCCCTCGGTCGGCGCGAAATGCAAATCGCATAGCCGGTCGGTGAAGCTGCGGTTCATTTCCTCCGGCCAGGGCGCGCCGAAATCTCCGGTTCGCAATCCCGCTTCCACATGGCCGACCGGGATGTGCCGGTAATACCCCGCCAACGAAGCAGCCAGGGTCGTTGTGGTATCGCCGTGGACCAATATCCGGTCGGGGCGCACGGCATCGAGCACCGGCTCCAGTCCGCTCAGCACCGACGCCGTAATATGGCTCAAGGCCTGGTTGTCAGCCATCAGATCGAGATCATAGTCCGGGGCAAGTTGGAACAGGCTCATGACCTGATCGAGCATGCCCCGGTGCTGGGCGGTGACACAAATCAGAGATTCAAACTCGGCATGATCATCCAGCGCACGCACCACGGGTGCCATTTTTATGGCTTCGGGCCGGGTGCCGAATACGGAAAGGATTTTCATGCGATCATTTGTCCGGCTGTCTCCAATTGTCCGGGTGGCCCCCTGGGTGCGATAAATATATCGTGAATTCAATATCCTGCTATCGGTCCGGGCGCAAGAATCACCTACGTTTTCCGCCCCCGGCGCGGTGATTATTAAGCATTCATTATGGAAATGGTTCTATCAGCCAAGTTGAATACTGCCGATAAACCTGTTTAGTATTCGTTGTATCGGCGACATTTAGAATTCCGCCGGCGGTTGGGAGCAATCGGCAACATGATCAGCGTTATTCGCATTGGTTCATTTTTGGTCCTGTGGAGCGCGATAATCGCAACGGCACCGTATGCGCGCGCCGAACCGGGTTTCGTCGGCATGCAAGTGCAGGGCGTCGGCGAACGCGCGGCCGCGGCGTTCAAAAAGAAGATCACCGGTGTTCTGGTAAAAGATGTCGCCATCGGCGAAGCCGCCGCCCTGGCCGGTTTCCGGCGCGGCGACTTGATCGTGAAATTTGACCGCAAGGATGTCAAAACATTTGAAGATTTGATTGCCGCATTCGTCAAACCCAAGCCGGGCAAGAAAGTATCGGTGGTCGTCATGCGGGACGGAAAAAGGCATTCCTTGTCCATGCGTCTCGGCAAGCGGCCGCAAGCGTGGAAAGTCGAAAAGGCCGGCTTCAAAAATTATCCGCTGATCGGCTTCACCGTCTCCGCGATCAATGCGAAAATCCGCGAGCAGTTTGCCCTGCCTTGGGGATCGGTGGGGCTGGTGGTGACGCTGGTCGACAAAGAGGGCAAGGTTGTGACCGGTCTGGCGCCCGGCGATGTCATTCTTCAGGCCAATTTAAAGGATATCTGGGAACCGGCCCATTTAACCCGGCAAATCGAAAACGCCAAAAAAAGTAAGCTGCCGAGCGTCTTGCTCCTTATCAGGAGCGCCCGGGGATTGCGCTTCTCGGCCCTGCCGGTCAATTGATTGGCGCCAACCGGCCGCTCAACCGGATTTGGCGCGGGCTTCGGCAATAATTTTTTTTATGGTGGAGTAATCTATGGCGCCGGGAATGATGCGCTCGCCAATGATGAAGCCCGGGGTGCCGGTTATCCCGACGCTTTGCGCCAGCCGGGCATTCGCCTGAATTTCTTTTGCTATTTCCGGTGATTTCATTGCGCTCAGCAAGCGCGGCATGTCGAAGCCCAATTTCTCAGCAATTTGCATTATTCGGTCTCTGTTCAATTCGCCGCGCGCGCCCATAAGACCGGAATGAAGGTCAAAGTAACGCCCGCGGTCAATCTTCCATGCGGCCAGGGCAACTTCGGACGCCAGGCGCGATTCCGGTGATAAAATCGGAAATTCTTTGAAGACGTAGCGGACATCGGCGTCGTCTTTCAAAAGCCTTTCGACGGCGGACAGCATCTTTTTGCAATAGGGGCAGCGGTAATCGAAAAATTCAACAACCGTGATGCTCGCGTCGATTTTGCCAACGAACGGCGTCGAAGGATTGTTGATCAATTGCTGGCGGTAGCGCACCAGATTTTGGGCGGCGCGCCGGTCGCGATTCTGACGTTCGCGCCGTTGCAGGTTTTGGATGGCTTCGACAATGACCGTTGGGTTTTCGCGGAGATAGCGGCCGATGAGACTTTCGATTTCCTGTTTTTGGCTGCTGGACAGCGGCGCATCCGGGCCGGGCGAGCCGGACGGCGCTGCAAACCATACCGCTACGGTAAACAGCACCACGCTGACGATCAGAGCAACAGCATTTTTTGCCGGCATGTCCAGCCTTTCCATTCTTTCCTATGCTATTGAGCCGGTCTCAAAATATATAAAAAACCAAACAATCACCTTTTACCGATAAAGGCTGAGCTTTCGAAAACTACCCTCGATTGGATGGGCCGACTTTACCACGGCAAAACCGATAAACATAATCTTGGCATCCTCGATCGCATCACCCGGCCAGACCTTACGGTAAATCTCGGCAAGATCGAGATTTTCGGGCCACCATTCGCCGAGCTGTCTTGAGCCGCCCCGGGCGATATAGCGCGGCACCTTCCGGTCGGTATAAAGATTGCCGCGTTCGAGGGCCCGGTTCCCCCACTGAATGGCGATGACCCGGTCGTGGGGCGGCAACTGGGTGCCCAGCCATACGAACGGTTGTGCGCCCCAGCTTGGGCTTTTCGGATCGCCCCCATGAAAGCCGACGATCAGACGAATGGCGCCGGCCGCATGGTGTTCGGCGGACATCCGCCAGGACCAGGTAATGACCGGCGTTGCCAGCAGTCTGGCCTTGGTTCTTCGAACCAACACGAAGGAATTGGGCCCCGATTTAAGGGTCAGGCTGGTTTGGTCCTTGGCCTGTTCTAGAGACACCAGCTGTTTGATTTTTTGGGCGTCGCCGGCGCCTTCGATGATCCAGTCGCTGGATAACCTGGCCCTGCCATTCAGCGAGCTTGGGCCGAATATTTCCAGCGTGCCTTCGGGGCTGACCTCGGCTCTTGGGATCGCGCAGCCGATCAATATCGCCGGCAGCATCACCAGGAACCACCGCCTCATCGGCTGTTCTTGGCTTCGGTTGCTGCGGCGATAATATCCTCGGCCCGCAGCCAGACCGGCGTTCCCACTTCGGTCTGTGATTGGGATCGTTTCGCCAGGCCGATGGCACGGTCCAGCCGCCCGACAAGTAGCGCTTCTTCCGCCAGCGCCCGCCAGCTTTCGACCATGTTGCCGTTTTTGCCTTCGGCGGTAGCCAAAAGGCGCCAGGTAAAGGGACGCTTCGGCTCCAACTCGATGGCGGCATTCAGGTGCCGGATGGCGCGATTGCGCATTTCGGGATCGTTTATTTCGATTTGCGCCTTGGCCAAATCGGTCATGATCAGCGCCGATCCGGGCAGTAGTTCGACAGCTTTTTGGTAAGCCGGAATGGCTTCGCCGATGCGTCCGTTTTCGAACAGGATTTGCCCCTTGAGCTCATGGAAATAGGGATCGCTGGGTTTCTCGGCGATAAGCGCACCCATGATACCAAGCGCCTTCTCCGTTCCGGCGCTCCGGAAATAGGCGATGGCGCGGGCGTAGCGCGCCGGCAGGGAGGTGTCGCTTTCGGGATAATTGCGAAATGTCCGGCGTTTGCGTTGGGTAAAGGCACGCAGCTTTGCGACCATCCGCGCATGGGCTTTTTTGAATTTTTCCGGCGTCGGGACATTGGTGAATCGGGACCGGGAAACATGATGCTCAAGAAACCCGATGCGATCACGGGTCAGGGGATGGGTGCGCACATAGGCGTCTTGCCGGCTGACGCTCAGCAATTCCTGTTCACCGAGGGTTTTCATAAACGCCAACATTCCGGTGGAACTTTGGCGGGTCTGATCGAGATAGCGCACCGCGGCGCGGTCTGCCGCCGATTCCTGGGTACGGCTGAATTTGAGGTAGGTGCGAATGGCCGCATTTTGCGAGCCCGAGATAACGGCGGCGCCCACATCGGGCCGCCCGGCAATCACCGCCGCGCCGCCCAGAATGTAGCCGAGGATGGTCGATGCCGATGCATTCTTCAAAGCCTGGGTGGAGCGGATCAAGTGGCCGCCGGCGATGTGACCGGTCTCGTGCGCCAGCACGCCGATAACTTCCGAAGCGTCCTTGGCGCGCATGATCAAGCCGGTATTGATGAACAGGTTTTGACCGGCCGCAACGAATGCATTAAGCGATTTGCTGTTGACGATAAAAATGCGGACAGCCGAAGGCTCGAGCCGCGCCGCCAGCAGGAGTGGCGTCACGTACGCGCGGATGGTATTTTCGGTTTCAGCGTCCCGGATAAACGAAAGCCGTTGCGCATTTGCCGGTGGCGCGATAGCGCTTATGATACCCGCAAAGGCAATCCATACCCAAAGAAGAAGGCGTATACCCACTGTGCTAGTTTCCAATCACTCGATCCAGGGTAAAATTGTATCACGAGTCCGTCAATTGGTAGTCCTGCTGGCGCTGATCATATTATCGGGATGTTCTCTGTTGGACCTGCAGGACAGCGAGAATGTGGAGGTTCGTAATTTCGCCGGCGGCATCGCCGGCGATGAGCCGCAATCGGTGCTCGCGGCGCGCGATATATTGAGCGCCGGCGGCAATGCGGCCGACGCGGCGACCGCCCTTTATTTTGTCCTGAGCGCGACGCTGCCGTCTTCGGCCAGTTTGGGCAGCGGCGGCGTCTGTCTGGTTCACGATGCGCCGACGCGAACCATCCAAGCCTTGGATTTTGTGCTGCAGACGCCCAAAAATATATCCCAGGGCGCGGACCGGCCGAGCGCCATTCCCGGCAGCCCGGCGGGCATGTTCGCCTTGTATACAAAATTCGGAAGCTTGCCGTGGTCCCAGTTGGTCGCGCCTGGGGAAAGACTGGCCCGCTTCGGCTCCAGGGCGACACGCACCTTGGTTAATGATCTGGCCCCGGTTGCCTCGGCGTTGTTTGAAGATGAGGAAAGCCGCCGTTTGTTTGCCGATGCCAAGGGAAATATCGTGGCCGAGGGCGCCAAGGTCATTCAGCTGGACCTGGCCGATACTCTGGCCAGAATCCGGGAGATTGGAGGCGTTGGACTCTATCGCGGGAAATTGGCCGCCGCCCTGGTTGCGGGTGCACGCGCGGCCGGTGGCACGCTGGCGCTGAAAGACCTTAAGGATTTCGCCCCCCGGTGGCTGGAACCGGTCAAATTCAAGGTCGGCAATCGCAGCGCTTTTTTCTTTCCGACACCGGCCGCCGGCGGCATCGTTTCGGGTCAGATGATCGGCATGCTCGACATTGAGGACAGTTTTGACGGCGCACCCGAAGATGCGCGCCTGCATCTCCTGGCCGAGGCCGGCATGCGTGCCTTTGCCGAGCGCCAGGGTTGGATGACCGACGAATATAAAAGCCGCGTCCCATTGGCCAAACTTCTCGGCAAGGCCCGCCTGCAAAAATTGGTTTCAACCTTTAGCAACCAAAAACATACCCTGCCTCACAGCTTCAACCCGAAGCCCGCGCCGCGCCCGGAAAATCCTTCGGCAACGAGTTTTGTTGTGCTCGATCAAAATGGATCGGCGGTCGCTTGCGTGCTGACCATGAATAACCGTTTTGGCATCGGCCGTATCGCCAAGGGCACCGGAGTCATGCTGGCAGCGGTTTCCAATAATTTTGGGCGCGGGCCGATATCCATGGGGCCGATGATCATCATCCACGAATTTACCCGCCAATTCCATTTTGCCGCCGCCGCTTCCGGCGGCGTAGCGGCGCCAACCGCCTTGGCCAATGTTGCGGCGCGCGCGGTGTTGTCCGGGGAATCGTTGCAAAGCGCCATGGACCGGCGCCGCGTGCATCACGGCGGTGCGCCCGATTTGACCTATTACGAGCCCGGAATTCCGGCGGAAACCATCGCCGGTTTGACCCGGCGCGGGCACACCGTGGCGGCGACGCCGCGCCTTGGGATCGTCAACGCCGCATCCTGCCCCGAAGGCTTGCCGCGCGAGCCCGAGGGATGCGAGGTGTCGTCCGACCGGCGTGGAAGCGGACTTTCGATCAACGTCAACGGACCCTGACGTGGCTTTGAAGGTTTCCAATCGCGCCGAGATTTCGCCCTTCATCGTCATGGACGTTATGCGCGCGGCGAACCAGCGGGCGGCCGCCGGAAAAGACGTGCTCCATCTCGAGGTTGGCCAGCCAAGCACGGCGGCGCCCGGGCCGGTGCTAGCGGCGGCAAAATCGGCGTTGGACAGCGACCGCCTCGGTTATACCGACGCCCTTGGAATTCCGGAACTTCGGCGGCGCATTGCCCGCCATTATATGGACTTTTATGGGACGGTAGTGGATTCGGCGCGCATTGTCATCACCACCGGCTCTTCGGGCGCCTTCCTTTTGTCGTTTCTCAGCGCTTTCGATCAAGGCGACCGGGTCGGGCTGGCCCTGCCCGGATACCCGGCCTACAAAAATATTCTTGCCGCTCTCGATATCGAGGTCGTGGAAATACCGGTCGATGGATCGACCCGGTTTCAGCCGACGGCGGCGATCCTGGATCGGCTGGACGTTCCGTTGGACGGGCTCATCGTCGCCAGCCCGTCAAATCCCACCGGCAGCATGATTGGCGCGGAGGAATTCCGATTGCTGGCCGATTGGTGCCGAAGCAAAAGCGTCCGCCTTATATCGGACGAAATATATCATGGCTTAACCTACGGCCAGACCCCGGTTACGGCGCTCCAATTGGACGCCGACGCCATCATCATCAACAGCTTTTCCAAGTATTTTTCGATGACCGGATGGCGGCTCGGCTGGATGATCCTGCCCGAAGACCTAGGCCGCGCAGTGGAGTGTTTAACCCAGAATTTCTTCATCTCACCGCCGACACTGGCGCAGATCGCCGCCGCCACGGTCTTTGATTGCTATGCGGAACTGAACGCCAACGTGGCCCGCTATGCGGAAAACCGCGCGGTGCTGCTGGAGCGGCTTCCCGGTGCCGGGTTCGAAGACCTGGCGCCGCCCGACGGGGCATTTTACATCTATGCAAACGTTGCCCACCTTACCAACAACTCCGAAGAATTTTGCAAATTGATGCTGGCTGAAACCGGTGTAGCGGCGACCCCGGGAATCGATTTCGATCCCGGGCGCGGCGCCGGCTATGTGCGGTTTTGCTACGCCGGCTCCACCGGCGATATGGAGCGCGCGGCGGATCTCTTGAAAGCCTGGCTGAAATAGCCTTCTATCGGTTCAATTCCCGCTATTCGATCAGCCTTTGCCACCAGCCCCGGCGCGATCCATCGGGCGGCTCGCCGGTGCTTTCCGAGGGATCGGTGATTGTCGGATTGCTGCCCGGATAGGAGGGATACTCGGCCGGCGCTTCCGGTTGGGTCTCTGCGCCCGATTGATCATCGCTGGAGGAGGATGCTGCTTCCGGTTCCTCCTCGTCGGCTTCCGGTTCCGGAATTGGCGCCGGCGCTTCGGGCTCGGCCGGTGCCGCAGCGGGCTCCTCGGGCGTTTCGGGCGACCCATCGGCCGCCGATTGGGCGTCTGGCTGATCCTCCGGCTGAGCGCCAGCCTGTGCCTCTCCGGCGGCACCTTCATCGGTCTTGGCTTTGGCGGCCTTTTTGCGCACCCGGCGGCGGCGCTTGGGTTTTTCATCCCGGCTCTCGCCCGTCGCATCGCCGGCCGCATCGCCGGTCGCTTGGCCGTCGTCGGCCTCGGGCGCGGGCGCAGCATCGACAGCCGCATCGGTATGCTGATCATCGCTGGCGCCGGACTTTTTGGCTGCGGCATCGGCGTCCGATCCGCGCCCGCGGCGGCGCCCGCCGCGGCGTCCGCGCCGGCGCCTGGATGCTGGCTTTTCGCCGTCTTCGCCGCCCGCTTCGCCAACCGCCTCTGGTGCCGCGGTGTCGTCGGACGGCTCGGACGCGGCTAGGCCGGCATCGGCAACCTCGCGCATCTCGGCGTCCGAAGTGTCCTCGCCGCGCTTGCGGCCGCGGGACCGGCGCCGCCGGCGCTTTTTATCCTCTTCGGGGCGATCATCATCCGCCGCCGATCGCTCCTCGCCGCCTTCGCCTTCCTTGTCGACAGTCCGTTTGATCACATAGTTCGGCGGGATCAGCGTTTCGTCCTCGGTGATGAACACCCGGAATTCACATTTTAGCTCGATTTCGCCGAGCGCCGCGCGTTTGTGGTTGAGAAGATACAGCGCCAATTCGGGGTGAATAGCGACGTCGATTTCCTCCGCGCGCTTGCGCACGCCTTCTTCTTCGATGGCGCGAAGCACGTGCAGCGCCGCCGATTCGGTCGAGCGGCGAATACCGGTGCCGGCGCAATGGGGGCATATATCGGCGATTGTTTCGGTGATGCTCGGCCGCAATCTTTGCCGCGACAATTCCAGCAATCCAAACGGGCTGATGCGGCCGATCTGGATGCGCGCCCGGTCGCGGCGCATGGCCTCCTTGAGCCGGCGTTCGACCGACGTCTGGTTGCGGTGCACTTCCATATCGATGAAATCGATAACTACCAGTCCGGCCAGATCCCGCAGGCGGAGATGCCGGGCGATCTCGGCGGCCGCTTCGGTATTGGTCTTCAGCGCGGTCTCTTCGATATTGCGGCCGCGGGTGGCGCGCCCCGAATTGACATCGATGGCAACCAGCGCCTCGGTGGAATTGATCACGATATAGCCGCCGGATTTGAGCTGAACCTCCTGGTGGTTCATGGCTTCGAGCTGGCTTTCGATATGATAGCGGGCGAACAGGGGAACGACCGAATCGGAATAGCGCTGCACTTTCTTGGCGTGGCTCGGGACCAGCATTTTCATCAGGTCCTTGGCCGTCCGGTAACCCTGTTCGCCTTCGATGAATATTTCGTCGATATCGCGCGAATAGAGATCGCGGATGCTGCGTTTGATGATATTCGCCTCTTCGTGAATGATCGCCGGGGCGGTCGATTCCAGCGTCAGATTGCGAATATCGGTCCAAAGCTTGATGAGATAATCATAGTCCCGCTTGATCTCGGCCTTGCTGCGGTCGGCGCCGGCGGTGCGCACGATCACCGCCATGCCCGGCGCGATTTTCAAGTCCGAGATAATCGTTTTCAGGCGCTTGCGATCCGGGCCGCTGCCGATCTTGCGCGATATGCCGCCGCCCTTGCCGGTATTGGGCATCAGCACGCAATAGCGCCCGGCCAGGGACAGATAGGTGGTGAGCGCGGCGCCTTTGTTGCCGCGTTCCTCCTTGACCACCTGCACCAATAAAATTTGCCGGCGCTTGATGACTTCCTGAATTTTGTAGCGCCGGTTCGGGCGCGCCCGCATGACGACTTCGGCCTCGTCGATATCATCGCCGCCGACGGTCTCGACATTTTTTTCGGCGTTGCCATTGCCGTTGCCTGCGCCATTGCCGTCGCCATCCTCGCCGCTTAACGCTTCGGCTTCGTCACTGTCTTCGGCTTCATTTTCTTCGGCCAGAAGCTGTTCGCGGTCGGCGACGGGAATTTGGTAATAATCGGGGTGGATTTCGTTGAACGCCAGGAAACCGTGCCGATTGCCGCCATAGTCGACAAACGCCGCCTGCAGCGACGGTTCGACTTTGGTTACCTTGGCAAGATAAATATTACCCTTGAGCTGCCTGCGGGATGCGGATTCGACGTCAAACTCTTCGAGATGATTCCCATCCATGATCGCGACCCGGGTCTCTTCCGGGTGGGCCGCATCGATCAACATTCTTTTTGATGACATTGTTGTGTAAACTCCATAGCCCGCGATCGGCGCCAGCTATTGGGGGCGCGCTGCGGGCAAATTTGCAGATTAATCCGTTGACGTGCGCCGCATCGCGCCGGCCTTGGCTGGCGACGGCGATCCGCGCCATTATTCGCGGCGTTGCGTTAGCATATCCATGGGCGTGCGTCATCGGCATGAGAATAATTAAACCTTCCGTTGATAGCGGAACAGACGGGTTCGGTGATGATAAGGTGTCCAAGCGGACATTCATCGCAACGGCATCGGCGATTCTATGTTTGGTCCCGCCGAGCAGCCGTCCGGACCATTTCAACGCCATTAACATAACGGTAGGACAATCATTCCACAATCCAAATAAATACTTTCGGTTTTTCCGGCGGATAACCGGTGAAATTCGTTGAAGGAGGCCGGCGCGGCGCGCTATACGTTGATGGCTTTGAAATTGAACGCTTGTCTGATATTGGTCCCCCTGGCCCGGCGCCTCCGCCGGATGGCGCCAGCCCTATTCGCCGTATTTGCGGCCCTGGCGGTGCTGGCCGCCGGCGGCGGGGTTCGCGCCCAATTGGCCGTGGCGTCGGACTTCCGCCTCGGCATCCATGCCGAAAAGACTCGTCTGGTGATCGAGTTTTCGCAATCCGTCGATTACCGCGTCTTCGCCTTGGCCAACCCGGACCGGATCGTGATCGATTTTCCGGAAATCGATTGGCGCATGCGGCCCGGCGCTAAGCCCCGCGCCGAAGGCATCGTCCAGGGTTTCCGTTTCGGCCTGGTCCGGCCGGGAACCTCGCGGGTGGTTCTCGATCTGAAGCTGTCCGGCTATATCCAGGGCGCCTTCTTCATAGCGCCGCGGGACGGAATCATGTTTCGTTTCGTCCTCGATATCGCACCCGGCAACCGGGCGCTGGGCAAAAGCCTGGCCAGCACGCCATTGGCCGGAACCCCGGTTTCCCGCCCCAAATCCAGGCTGGCGCCGCGCCCCAAAATATCCATCCGCCAGCCCCATCTGGGCTTTCCCTCGCCAACCCGCAAACCCTATCTTGGCAGGGTTAAACGCCATGTGGTGGTTATCGATCCGGGCCATGGCGGCATCGATCCCGGCGCCACCGGGCCGAGCGGCATTGTCGAGAAGACCATCACCCTGGCGGCGGCGCGCGCCATCAAGGCCGGTTTGGATCGAAGCGGCCGCTATCGGGTCCTGTTGACGCGCGACCGGGATATGTTCATCCGCCTCCGGGACCGGGTCGCCTTTGCCCGCGACAAGGGGGCCGCGCTGTTTATCTCGCTGCACGCCGATACCATCCGCAACAGGAACGTGCGCGGGCTTTCGGTTTATACCCTGTCCGAGCGGGCCTCCGACAAGGAAGCGGCGGAGCTTGCGGAGAGGGAGAACAAGGCCGATCTGATCGCCGGCATCGATCTTTCCGGCCAGGCGCCCGGGGTTACCGATATTCTGATCGATCTGGCGCAACGGGAATCGATGAACGAATCGGCGCGCGCGGCGGGCTTTCTGGTACGCGAGTTTAAGCGCGTTTCCAAGCTATTGCGCAACACCCACCGGTTCGCCGGCTTCGCCGTCCTCAAGGCGCCCGATGTGCCGTCCTTGCTGATCGAAATGGGCTTTTTGTCCAATGCCCGCGACGAGCGGTCTTTGCGCAGCGCCAAATTCCGGCGGCGGCTGGCGGGCGCCGTCACCAAGGCCATCGACAGCTTTTTCGCCCGCGTCGAGCAAGCCGACCGGCAATAACACGGGAGCAGGCCACATGGGGATGGGAAGAAATGGGTGCGACCAGACTCAACGCGCGCGGGGGATGGCAGGGTCGGCCAGCCGGGCGTCGATCTTGGCACCTGTCTGTAATCGGAGCCCAGCCGGAACGCGGTCCGTCTTTGCACCTCGGCATCTGTGACGCGTCCTCACCATACCACCTGTGGTATGGTTCCCCCGAACGCGATACAAACCGGCAAAACGGGTATGGGGGGCGGTGGGGGTT
>JAYGEH010000527.1:0-3409 GCA_046582475.1 Rhodospirillales bacterium | reverse complement strand
GGATGCCGCCGACCCCGTGGACCGCGAACACGTCCAGGGAATCGTCGATTTTCCAGGCCTGCTTGATCAGGTTGATGGCAAAGAAGCAGATGACGCCGGCCAGGAAGCCATAGACCAGCGCGCCCACCGGACCGACGAAGCCGGAGCCCGGCGTGATCGTCGCCAGCCCGGCAATGGCGCCGGTGGCGATGCCGACCAGGCTGGGTTTACCGAACTTGATCCATTCGATGGCGATCCAGACCAGGCACGCGGTCGCCGCCGAAATATGGGTGACGGTCATCGCCATGCCGGCGCTGCCGTTGGCGGCCAGCGCGCTGCCGGCGTTGAAGCCGAACCAGCCGACCCACAACATGGCGGCGCCGATCATGACCATGCCGGGATTGTGCGGCGGGCGCAGCTCACTCGGAAAACCGCGGCGCGGTCCAAGCACCTTGGCGATGATCAGCGCCGCGATCCCGGCGTTGGCGTGCACCACCAGACCGCCGGCAAAATCCATGGTGGCATAACCCTTGAGGCCGGCCCATTCCAGATTGGCCAGCAAGCCGCCGCCCCAAATCCAATGGGCCGACGGCGCATAAACAATGATCAGCCAGAGCCCGGAGAAGACAACCACGGCCGAGAACTTGATGCGCTCCACATAGGCGCCGACGATCAGGCCCGGGGTGATGATGGCGAAGGTCATCTGGAACATGAAGAAGACGCTTTCCGGAATATCACCCGCGAGGGTGTCCACGCCGACACCGGCAAGGAAGCTTTTGGAGAGCCCGCCCCACCAGGTGCCGTCGCCGCCGAAGGCGATGGAATAGGCCAGCACCAGCCATAACAGGGATGAAATGCAGGTGATCGTGAAACAATGCATCAGCACCGAAAGCACGTTTTTGCTTCGCACCAGGCCGCCGTAAAAGAGCGCCAATCCGGGCATGGTCATAAACAGGACCAGCGCCGTTGCGGTAATGATCCAGGCGGTGTTGCCGTCCGAAAGCTTGGCCGCGTCCTGGGCCCATGCGCTTTCCGGGCTGATCAGTAAAAGACCCGCGACGGCGGGCAATAGGTATCTCGATCCCCTAAGACGATGCATCCCATGTCCTCCCCAAGTATGCGTGGCGCCGACCATTCAATATCCCGGCTGGTATCGGTGATGAATCATTAATCGCGCAATATCAACGAAATTTCAAGCGTTCCCGAAAGAGGCCCGGGGGTTGACCGGAAAATGGGTCGTTCCGCGGCGTGGCGGTCGCGGAACGGCCCGAAACAGCGGAGGAACCTGGAGGATAGGCCAGTGCAACCGCCAATCGGCGGGCCAATCAATCGATCGGCCCGCCGAATTCGACGCCGGATTTTCATGGGCTTGGGGCTATGGACTTTGCCGCCGGATCGGTTCACTGCTAGGCAATAATGACGGCATCAGCATCAAATAACGGCGCCGGCGCCACCCGTTCCGCCGCTGGTTCCGCCGCCAATTCGGCCGATGTATTGATTGTCGGCGGTGGGCTGGTGGGCGCGGCGCTGGCCGTGGCCTTGGCCCAGGCCGGGCTGGACATCATCGTTGTCGACCGCATCGAGGCGGGCGGCCAGCTGGATGCCGGCTTCGACGGCCGCGCCTCGGCCATCGCCCAGGCGCCGATGCGCATGCTGGCCCGGCTCGGCGTCTGGGAGCATCTGGCCGAATCGACGCCGATTCTGGATATCCGGGTCGCCGACGGCGCCTCCAAACTGTTTCTCCATTACGACCACGCCGAAATCGGCGATGCGCCGCTCGGTTATATGGTCGAAAACCGACACCTGCGCAGCGCCCTGTTCCAGGCGCTCGGCAGCCAAGCCGGCGTCACCTATCTGGCGCCGGCGGAGATTACCGGTACCCGGCGCGAGGCGTCCGGCGTCCGCCTGACCCTCAAGGATGGCACCGCTCTCGGCGCGCCCCTGGTGATCGGCGCCGACGGCCGCAGCTCTTTTATGCGCGGCCAGACCGATATCGCCTTGACCCGCTGGTCCTATGGCCAAACCGCCATCGTCTGCACCATCGCCCACGAAAAACCCCACAACAATGTGGCGCACGAGCATTTTTTGCCGGCCGGCCCGTTCGCCATCCTGCCCATTTCCGGTGATCGCTCGTCGATCGTCTGGACCGAGCGCGATAGTTTGGTGCCGGAACTGATGGCCCTGGAAGAGGGCGAATTTCTGGAAGCCCTGGGCGTCCGTTTCGGCGATTTCCTGGGCGCCCTTTCCCTGGCCGGCCCGCGCTGGAGCTATCCGTTGGCCCTGCAATTCGCCCACCGCTGCATCGCCGCGCGCCTGGCCCTGGTCGGCGATGCCGCCCACGCCATCCACCCCATCGCCGGGCAGGGGCTCAATCTGGGCCTTCGCGACGTGGCCGCCATCGCCGAGGTGGTGATCGAGGCGCATCGCCTCGGCCTCGATATCGGCGCCTCCCATATCCTCGAACGCTACGATCGCTGGCGGCGCTTCGATGCGATGCTCATGCTGGGTTTGACCGACGGCATCAACCGCCTGTTTTCCAACGATTTCGCAGCCCTCCGCCTGGCCCGGGATCTGGGCCTGGCCGCCGTCAACCGGTCCGGGCCGTTGAAGCGGTTTTTCATGCGCCACGCCATGGGCGAAGCCGGCCGCCTGCCGAAACTCCTGAAGGGCGAGCCGGTTTAAAGTTTCAATTCCGCCTGGATTGCCGCGACCACCGCCGTCACCGGGATCAGATGCATCTCGCGGCCGCCGTAATCCTGGGCGCGGATGATGGTCAGGCGGCTGGCCATGGGAGTGAATTTTTCCGGCACCGTGCGCCCGAACAAGGAAATCAGCGGCACGCCGGAAACTGCGAACATATGGCCGGTGCCGGAATCGTTGGACACCGCCAGGGTAAGCCGCCTGGCCAGGGCGATGGTCAATTGCGGCGCGAAATCATGGCGCGCGCCGACGTCGTCTTCCTGCAGCGGCAACAGGGCATCCGGCGCTTCGGTGCTGATACGCTCGATCCAATGGGTTTCCTGGGGGCCCAGAAAAAAGACCGGCTTGCCGGCGGCGGCGGCGGCGGCTTCGATAAATTTTTCCAGCGGCCAGCATTTGGGCAGGCCGCCGGACCCGGGCGCGAAACCCACATAGTGCGGGCCATCCGGCAGCAGCGCCTCGGCGATGGTTTCCAGCTTCGGGTCCAGGGGCAGATCCAGGGTCTTCGGCGTTTCGATGGTGCGGCCGTTTGCGATCTCCAACAGATCCAGCATTTGCCGCTGCATGCCCCTTGGGAACTTGTAGCCCTTGGGCGGCTTCTTGGTAGACAGGATGAAATTGCCGAACGGCGAGACGAAGATTTTGTGGCGCATGCGCCAGAGCACCAGCGAAGCCAGCGCCACCCGCTGGGTGTCGATGATCAGATCGAAGGCGCGCCCCTGCAACGGCC
>JAYGEH010000549.1:0-1513 GCA_046582475.1 Rhodospirillales bacterium | reverse complement strand
GCCGTCCGGAGGGAATCGGGCCAAGCCTCATCATGGGAAACGATTTTCCGGAGCGGGCGGCCAATGCGGGGCGGTCGGCGTCCGACGGGCTGCTCAAGAGCATGCTGGTGGTCGCCGAACGGCCCGCCTGAGCTCCTGAGGCACTTCATTCCGCGTGCTCAACACCATCGAGAAACGTAATCCAGTCCTCGGGCAGGCCATGCGCGCGGGCGCCGTCTCGGATCAGGGTGATGTAGCGCAGCGACGGATTGCCGTCCCGCGCGTTGCCCTCGGCAATATAGGTGACCGCAGCCACGGCATTGCCATCGGCATCTTCGGCGGCGAGCCACAGGGGGCGGTAGCGCCGGCCTGGGATACCCTCGCTGGCATTCAAGCGGACCAGGGCGCGCCGGGTAATCCGGTAAAGGACACCCCAGACTTCGGCACCCGTATCGGTTTCTATATTGGCCGGCGCCGAGCGGCCCTTGGGGCGGCCATCAAGGTTGAAGCGCAGCCGGTAGCCGGTGATGCGGCCCACCCGCCATTCGCTGGGCCGCATGCCGCGCCGTTCCTGAAAGGCGCTGTCGTGCATGTTGACGGCATAGGCGAAATACCACACCGCGTCGCCGGGACGGCCATCGAGGGCCAGCCCCCAGGCCCGGTACCAGAGCCGCGCCAGCGGCCAGGCGCGCAGCACAATGGGAACCCATATCCGCCGCAGGCGGCGGAGTAGGCCAGGCCACATCACGCCTGCTCCCACCGCGCCAGTCGCGCATAGAGAAATTGCTGCAAAATTGCGGCGGCGATGGCGGCGGCGAACACCGCGGTCAAGGACGCCAGGTCGGCGATCAACGCCCCGGCCAGGGGCAGCAGCGCCGCCGGCGCCGCCAGGGCGTTGAAATAGCCGGAATAGGCCGGACGCCGGTGGTTGGGCGAGATTTCCAGCAGGTACCCAAGAAAACCGATGGCCATGCCGTTGATCAGGGCGCCGGTGAAAAAGAACAGAACCGAGAAGGCGGCCAGCAGAAATCCGGGCGGCAAATCGAAGGCCAGAATGGCGCCGGCCATGGCCGGCGGCACCATGCGCAGCCAGCCAACGCCGCGCAGCAGGGTCACCTTGCCATGGGCATCGCCGAGCCGCCCCCACAAAGGGTTGGAGGCCAGCGAGCCAACCGTCTGCGCGCCCAACAGAATGCCCAACTCGGTGATCGCCAGGCCGCTCGAATTGGCGGCGACGATGTAGAAGGGCAGCGCCAAGAGGGTCGCGCCGCTCAGCCAGTGGGTATAGAGGAACAAGCGGAAGCGGCTGTCGGTGCTGAGAACGGAAATTCCGTCTTTCAGGAACTGGCCGAAATTGTCTCTTGCTTCCGATGGCTCGGTGCCGGGCGCGGCCGGCTCGCCGACGGAAACGAAGGTGATGGAGGACAGCAACATCAAAAGCGATGCCAGGGCGAAGATCCAGGCGAAGGCGGTCAGCGTTGCTTGGGTCGCCAGCAATCGGTGCGCCAGGGCCGCCACTCCGAGGGCCAGCACG
>JAYGEH010000498.1:0-8209 GCA_046582475.1 Rhodospirillales bacterium | reverse complement strand
AGAAATGGCGACGATTACGTGGCTTCGATTACTTGACCAAGGTGATAACCGGAGTAAAGTTCAAAGACGGTGTCGAGGTAACAGACGTCGATCTGGTCGCCGCTTGATTCAGATGCCAAACACCACTTTGGGCAATATCTCAAATAAATGGCAGAAAGAAAGGCTAAAGTAGATTAAGGTGAATTTACCGAAATTATCGGTTTCTAGGGTATGCGGAATCATTCCCGGGGTCCGCAGTTCGAGTCTGCGCTCCGCTACCAATTCTTTCTTAAATTCGTTATCCCTGGACGTGCCGCCGTTGACAATCAGTTTGTCACCGGCCGCGGCCTGATAAATTCTTGTTCGAGGATTTTGACTCCCCATTGGTCGCCGTAGTGCTCATCGGCCAATGTGAATCCATGGCTCTCATAAAGATACCGCGCCGCGCCGAGGACTTCGAATGTCCACAAACGGGTTTCGCGAAAGTTTTGCTCATCGCAAAACGCGATTGCCTTCCGGAGCAGTAATTTGCCGGTGCCGCCACCCCTTATTTCATCATCAACAATGAACCACCTTAAATGGGCCTGTCCGTCCCCCAAATCCTCTCCGTCGATGGCAATGGCGCCGACGATTTTATTATTCCCCAACGCATACCAGATATCATTTTTCGGGCTGCCAAGCCTGGTCACGAAATCCGCGAGCCCGATGGCAACCGTTGTTTCAAAAACCGCGCCGAATTCAGCGGACTTGCTATAAAATGCGGCGTGCATTTCCACGGTCCGGCCAATGATACCCGGCCTGTAGCCTGCGCAGATAACCGCCTGATGGCCGGGAGCGGTGGCCGTGTTGGTATTTTCGCTCGTTGCGAGCGCCTCCGAATATTTCTGGAGCCCGGCCAAAATCTCCAGCCGGGACTGATCGTCCAATGGATCGATCGCTGCCGCAACTTGGCGATCCGCGTACCGGTTGATGGCGGCCAGCGTCTTTTTACCTTGGCCGGTCAGGTGAAGCTGCTTTGCGCGCGCGTCCGCCTTCGACCTGGTTTCTCCAACATCTCCTTTCTTGACAAGGGATTTGACCAACCGGCTGATCGTCGATTTGTCTAGACGCAGTTTGCGGGACAGAATTTTTGCCGAAAGTTCGCCGGCGGCGCCAATTTCTATAATGGCGTGGACGGCCGACGGTGGCAGGTTGGTTCCTGCAAGAGTCCGCCCCATAAAGCCGAGCTCGCGCACGAGGTCGCGTGAAGCTGAACGAATATCCGGAATCAAATTGGACAACGCGTTTTGCATTTGGCCCTGGTGCCAATATAGTTGTTTTATACAACTATATTGGCACGCTTGCTATATTGCAACTGCCTATTCCCCACCTGCAACTGAGTTGCTCGGTAATTCAATTGCGCGGGCAGGCAGGCCTCCGCGGTGACGGAAACATCAAAAAATTACCTTCAAATCCAGATGTCGGCAGTCCTGGTCTGCGCTCCGCTATCATTTCCTGACACCGGCATTCCTTTGGCGTACGAGCCGGCGTCTCCGGAACCGCGCTAGCCCGGCGTCCGCCGCGTCGGACTGGCGGCGTCCGGGCTCGCATCAATGTCCACTGCAAATGCCTCAATGCTGGCGGCGATGGCGCGCCGCCGGGTGAGCGCAATGACAAAGGCGATGAGACAAAGGGCGCCGCCGGTGGCGACCGGCACTTGCAATCCGAACAGGGTCGACAGGCCGCCCATGAGCATCGCGCCGAGGGCCGGGGCGGCCCGGTAATTGAGCGTGTACAGACCCATCACACGGCCCCGCATCTCACCGGCCACGATATTTTGGATGCCGATCTGTGCGGCGTTGGACGCGGCGCTCATGATCATTCCCAGAAATGCCATGGCAACCACGGCAACCTGGAATGAGCGGGTCAGCGCGACAACAATAGTGAGCGCCGCCGCGAGGATCGAGCCATAGAGGAAGATGGCCGTGATCCCTTCGGTCCGGTTGCGGTTTGCGATCCAGAGCGCGCCCGCCAGGCCGCCGATCCCGAAGGCCGCAAACAACGTCGCCAGACCCTCGGGCCCGGTCTTGAAGATGACATCGGCAAAACCGGGCAGCAGGTCTTGCAGCGGCCGCGCCAGGAACGACAAAGTGACGCTTAAAATCAACAGCGGCATGATGCCGCCGTGTTTGGCGGTATAACGGAGGCCATCAAACATGTCATCGAGGATACTTTTTTTGTTCCCGGAGCGGTGCTCGTGACGGAAATTCCGAATCAGCCGGATGGCCGCATATTGGACGAGAAATGAAAATGCATTGAATACGAACGCCCAGCCAATGCCGGCCTTAACGATCAGCAAACCGGCAATGGCCGGACCAATGAATGTGGAGGACGAGAAGGCAAACGTGCCGACGGCGATCGCCGCCGACAGATCTTTCTTCGGCACCAGGTTGGGCACCACGGTCTGGCCCGCCGGCATGGAGAAGGCGGCAACGACGCCGAACAGGAGAACCGCCGCCAAGAGTAAATGGATGGTCATCAGGTCCGCGAATACCAGCACCGCCAGGCCGCCCGAGATTGAGAAGCTGGCGAGCTGCGTGATGCGCAACAGACGCAGCCTGTCGACGCGGTCGACAATGGTGCTGGATAGGGGCAGAAATAACATGCTGGGCAGCGCCTGCGCCAGCGCGACGCCGCCCAGCCAGGCGCCCGAATGGGTCAGCTCCCAGGTGAGCCAGCCAACGGCGACCCGCTGTACCCAGAGGCCGACGGCGGACACCCAGTGACCGGTGATAAAAACCGAAAAATCCCGATGCTGGAAGGCGCGCGCCAGCCCCTGGCCGCGGAAAGGGGAGAGGACGGCGGCGAACAAATTCAACGCAAGGTCTCTGCTGGTCTGACCATACTCGTCACTTCCCTAAACTTCGCCCACACCTAATCGGGGCGCGGCATGGAGAATATGGCGCCGGGCTCGATCACCGCAAAATCCAGATAGCCGAGCCGGGCCAGGGGGCGCAGCTTGGCGATATCGATGATGCCCTCGGTGATCACGTCGTCGGCCACATGGATGCCGATGACCTGGCCGATGACAACATGGTTGGGCGTGCCCCTGGACGACTTGGGCAGGGGCAATGTTTGAAAATGCTTGCATTCGAGCGCGATGGGCGCCGCCGCGACCCGGGGCGGCTTGACGTTTTCGCATACGCCCGCTTCCAGCCCGGCGGCCGCCATCTCGTCGATGCTGGCCGGCTCGTGGGCGGCGGTGGCGTTCATGGCTTCCCGGAGATCATAGCTGCAGAGGTTGAACACGAACTCGCCGGTCGCCTCGGCGTTGGTCAGGGAATCCTTGGGCTCCTTGGTGCCCGGCTTGAAACCGTTGGGGCAGAACATCACGCAGGGCGGATTCCCGGTCAGCGCGTTGAAAAAGCTGAACGGCGCCAGATTGACCACGCCATTTTCATCCTGGCTCGATATCCAGCCGATCGGGCGCGGCACGACCATGGCGGTGTAGATGGAATAGACGAACGGCTTGGGCTTCATGCCATCGGTGCGTGGATCGAAAAACATGGATTCTCCTGAAAGAGCGGGGGCGGGTGCTTATACCAAGGATCAGTGATCATGACCCAGAGAGATCGCCTATGCGGTCCGCCGGGTAGGAAGGAGCGCGCCCCGGCGATGCGGGGCATCGGCCAGCGCTTCTGACGCCCTCCGGCGGGCCGCATGGGCGACCGCAACGGCGGCCTAGCAAGGCTTTCGGGCAGCGTCGCGCACGCCTTCCGATGCCCCGCATCGCCACGGCGCACGCTCCTTGCCGAAATCCTTGCTAGGCCGTCTCTATGGGTCATGATCACTGATCCTTGGTATAAGCACGCCGTGGACGTTGCAGGCCCATGTCAATAGAGTCCGCTTTACGCCCGAAATCGGAACCGCTTAAACAAACGAACCATTTGGACGCATAAACTTAAGAGAGAATATCCATGATCGAGGGTCCATCCGTAAATGCCGATTTGACAAAGTTCGTTGTCATTGCCGCCGACGACATGGCATGGGATGCCACCGAAATCGATGGCATTTTTTGTAAGACCTTGGAGCGGGTGACCGAGACTGGCCTGGCCCGGGAAAGCTGCCTTTATAAAATGAACCCGGGCGCATCCTTTGGCGGGCAAACGCTGGAGGAACGGGCCGAGATATTTGTCGTCTATGGAAGCGTATCGGATGGGGTCTCGGAAATAGGCAAATACACCTATCATCGTATGCCGCCCGGGTCCGATGTCCATATTCACTCCAGCGCCGGCTGCGTCATCTTTTTTCGGCGCCGGCAGGGCCGCGGCGCGAACGGCGCAACGTTTACCATCGATGCAACCGTTGCCAAGAACTTTGAACCCTGGGGCGGAAGAGGCTCCGTAAAAATTCCCTTGGAAGACCCAGCGGAACCTGGCGTTGGCGCCTGGATCGGCAGCATGATCCCCGATCTTCACATTCCCAATCACGATCACGCCGGCGGCGAGGAGATCTTCGTCGTTGAGGGTGTCATCGAGGACGAATATTGTGTGGCGGGTCCGCGCACATGGATGCGTTTTCCCCTCGGGTTTGAACATTCACCGTTCTCCCGCCATGACGATGTGTTGATGCTGGTCCGCGAAGGTGACGTAAAAATTTAACGGGAAATATCAAATAACGTAGGGAGCCATAATAATGAATTTGAAAGACATGGTGCCGCATTTGCCCGATGGCATGACCGATGTGAAAGAGATCCTTCTGCAGACTGCGGATATTCCTTGGCGCGAAAAATCGCTCAATGGACTCTGGGAAAAAATGCTGTGGCGCGCGGAAAATGACCAGGGCTCAATCGCCCTGATCAAATTTGAAAAAGGTGTCGGCATTCCGGCGCCCCATTCCCACGAATCGAATCAGTTCATGTTCGTCCTCGAAGGTCATTACGAATACACGGCTACGGGGGTCAATTTAAAGGCCGGGAGTTTTTACTGGAACCTCAAGGGCAATGTCCATGGGCCGACGATCGCGCACGAAGAAACCATCTATTTGGAAATTTATGACGGGCCCCATTATCCGCAGCGTCCTTCCTGGTATTCCGACGATGAAGATGCCCGGTAAATTTCCGTGCAACAGGAATTGGAAATAAGCGTGCCGGCTTTTACCGGAATGACGGCGCGGCACCAAATATCTCCTGGCGCGCGAGTTTGCGCAGGGTCAGGATATGCAGGATGAGGAACACCGGCACGGCGAATACCGGAATCATCACCAGCGGATACTGGCCGATGAGCGCGTTCGGATTTTCGAACGCCAGTTGCTGGAAGGGGCCTGGGGGACTCAGGAACCCGACGCTTACCGCGACCATGAGATCGAGAATGCCGAACAGGCTCCAGGCATAGGCCGAGGGCCGCGCCCAGGGCGAATTCCGCGCCACCAGATTGGCCACCGGCAGTGCCAGGAGGCCGGTTGCCGCATCGCCGAGACCGGCGGGCAGGGCAAAAACGCTGGGCAGGAATCCGTCCAGATAGAGCACCACGAATATGCCGCCCAGAACCCGCATAAACTGAATTCGTATCAGCCAATCGAGGGGAATGGCTTCGAGCACCGCGGCGGCGGATTTCGCCCGCGTGAGCCAGACCGAAAACACCAGAACCGGCAGCAGCAAGGCCACCGGAATTGCCGATATCGGTCCAAACGCGCCGGGCAGGAATACCCCGCCTACCGCCAGGCCGGCCGCCAACACCATCCAGCCAATCCCGGTGGCCGCAAGGGTGATGCCGAACCGCCATTTCTCGCGGTCGGTCAGGGGCGCCCGCAGAATGGCAAAAAACACGATCACGGCGACAACCCCGAACAGCAAGGTATCGGTCACGCTATGGAAAACATTCAGGTAACCGGGAATTTCGAGCTTGGCCATAACCGGACCTCCTAATTGGCTTGATAATATTAATCTTATATTAACTATAATAATTATAGTCAATAGCATTATTGGAATAATGGTGATAGGGTGACCCCGCCATGCAGCCGAAGGGACTATTTTGCCCGGTGGCCCGGGCGCTGGTAATTATCGGCGAACGCTGGACCATCTTGATCGTGCGGGACCTGTTGATTGAAGGCCGCGCCCGCTTTCATGGGCTTTTGGAATCGCAAGCGGGTATCAGCCCGAACACCCTGTCCGCCCGCCTAAAGCGGCTCGAAGATGCGGGCGTGGTGGACAAGCAAATGTATCAGAGCAACCCGCCGCGCGCCGAGTACGTGCTCACCGAGCGGGGCCGCAAGCTTGCCGGCGTGGTCAATGCCCTCTACGACTGGGGCGACGCCCACACCGAAGCCCCCCGGAAAAATTAATCACGCCGGCGGCTCGAAGTGGCCCGCGGATCAAACGCGGACGGCCCGCCTCGACGATCAGAAATTGTCGGTGACCGCGCTGAGGCTTTGGCGCGCATCCCATGGCTGCCACCACAGGGGGACCTCAAGCTCGCGGGCGATAATCCCGGCGGCGATGTAACCGGGGCCGCCGGAGATGCCGCCGCCCGGGTGCGTGGCGGAACCCGCCATATAGAGATTGGCGATCGGTGTGCGGTAGCCGAAGTGGTTGTACATGACCTGTTCGGCCCGGAAGGCGCCCATGAAGATGTCGCCATTCACCATGTTGGGAAATTCCTGGGTGTATTCCTCGGCGGTGTAGACATGCTTGGCGATGATATTCTTGCGCGTCAGGTTGGGCGCGTATTCGGCAAAGCGGTCGATGATTTTCTCGGAAAACTCTTCTTTGAAATCCTCGTAGCTTTGCGTGCCGATGTCGGGATGGCGCGGCATGATGTGCCAGGCATAGGTGGTGTGCTTGCCGGGCGGCGCCTGGGTCGGGTCCAGCACGCTCAAGGGACCGGAACCGAATTGGATAATTTTTGGCACCCGGCCGGCGATGACGTCGTCGTTCGCCGCCATCAGGTCGTCCATGCTTTCGGCGCCGAGGCTCCATTTAAGGGCCCGGTTGAGGTTCGGATCGAAAGCCGCCGCGGTAAATACCGGCGCCTCCTCCAGCGCCAGATGAACCCCGAACAGGGTCCAGTGGGTGTATTGATGATTGTCGAGTTTGTCGAGGAACGGCTGCGGCAATTGCGCGCGCCCGATGAGACCTTCGAAGGTTTGATGCACGTCGATGGTGCTGGCCACGAATTGCCCGGCTCTGACCGTGCTGCCGTCGGCAAGTTCGATGCCGGTGGCGCGGCCAGCCTCGATGATGATCCGCTCAATACCAACCTGCGGCTGGAAGGTTCCGCCATTGATGATGAAGGTCTCCATCAGGCCGCGCGCCAGGTTGGCGGAGCCGCCCTGGCAAAGCTGATAGCCGCTTTCGAGATCAAAGGCCCGGATGACGGAGCCCATCGGACTGGATTTTGAGATCGTATCGACCAGCCAGGTCCCGAACAGTGAAACTTTAAAGAGAAACAGCATTTTGACGTGCTCGTTTTCGAAAAGCTCGTCGACAACGTCGATCGGTTGGCGCCTGGTGAGCTTGAGAAAATCCCGGCCGATGGCGGAGCGCCCGAGCAGCGCATCCCGTTCTGCCTTGGCCAGCGGTTCCGAAAACCGTTCGCGCAGCAGAATCCGTCCGGTGATCTCTTCGGCCTTGCGGTTCCATTCGCCGAAAGTTTCGGCGTCTTTCTTTGAAAAGCGTGCGACGTTGGCGAGAGTTTCTTCGATCTCGCGGCCAAACACCAGGGCGGTCCCGTCTTTGTGGGGCTGGCCGAATTCATAGCGGGGCGTGATGTAGGTTACCTTGTCGGCAAGCCCCAGATCGTGGAACCAGGGGGTTTCGGTGATGTGGAAATGGTTGATGGAATGGGAGTTGTGATAAAAGCCGGGCTTGGTCAGCTCCTGGGTCGCCAGAGCGCCGCCATATTGAAGACGGCGATCGACGAGCAGGATATCGAGACCGCATTTTGCCAGGTAACAGCTAAGCACCAATCCCTGCTGGCCGGCGCCGATGATAATGCCGTCATAATCGCGTTCCAGATTTTTGACCATCGTGACTGTCCTAATACAGGCGTTCGGTTTTGACGGGACTGCCGCAAACCGGGATTGAAAAATGTGCGCCCAACGCACAAAATCATTATACTCGGCAAACCTGTGAATACACAGTCGTGGAGATCGGAAATATGTGGATCAAGAACGCGTGGTATGTCGCCGCCTGGGCCAGTGAGATCAGCGAAGATGCCCTTCTCGCCGGCACATATTTGGGCACGCCGGTATT
>JAYGEH010000448.1:0-1802 GCA_046582475.1 Rhodospirillales bacterium | reverse complement strand
CAGTGTCAGCCTGTCGAGTACGCCTTGAGCCATTGACGAAAACGTCCTAGGTGTAATTCGTAAAAAAAGCGGCTAAGCTTTGACCATAAATCATATGCCAGTAATTAGGCTTGAAATACAAGTGGATAAAGACCCTAAAACAGATGGATAAAATCCCTAAAACAGACCCCGGCTTCGGCCATGATGACGGGTTGGCGGCGAAGGATGGCGATCAACGGACTTATCTTGCCCACCCGTTCGTCGGTGTCGGCGCGGTTGTATGGCGCGGCAACGAATTTTTGCTGGTCCGCCGCGGCAAGGAGCCGCGCCGGGGCGAATGGACCATACCCGGCGGGCGCCAGGATATCGGCGAAACGGTTCGCGAAACGGCGATCCGCGAGATCATGGAGGAAACCCATGTGCAGATCGAAATCGCCGGCCTGGTGGATGTGATCGATGCCATCAATCATGACCAAGACGGGCGCGTCCGGTTTCATGCGACCCTGGTCGATTTCGCCGCCCGCTGGACCGGCGGCGAAGCCAAGGCCGGGTCGGATGCCATGGGTGTCGGCTGGTTCCGCCTTGACGATCTGCCGGGCCTCGGTCTTTGGGACGAAACCAACAGGATCATCCGCGAATCGGCCTTGATTGCCCGCTCCTAGGTCGGGTCTGGTATGCTAGTGGTCTGGTATGCTAGGCGGGAACATGACCGATTACGCATTGGTATCCATATTCTGTCCGGACCGGCAAGGGCTGGTGGCCGCCGTTACCGGCCGCTTGTTCGATTTGGGCGTCAATCTCGGCGACACGTCCTTTGCGGTCCTCGGCCAGGGCGCGAAATTCACCTCGGTTTGCGAATTGCCGGCTTCCAAAAGCTTCGATGATCTCAGCCGCGAAATGACCGATATCCCGATGCTGCAAGGCGCCGATATCGAGGTCACGGATTTCAAACTGGAACCCGTGCACGGGCCTTCCCAGCACATCACCCACCGCATCACGTTAAGCGGCGGCGATCAGCCCGGAATGATCGCCTGCCTATCCGAGGTTTTCATCGAATTCAAAGCCAATATCGTGCGCCTGGTCTCGGAAACCGCCAGCGAAGGCGGCTATGCGATCCGGATTTCCGTCTATATACCGGAAAGCGCCGCCGCCGCCTGCCTGGCGACAGTGCAGAATACCGCCGAGGGGTTGCAATTGTCCTACCATGTGGATGCATCCTGATGGGACATTGAGGCGACTTTGATTAAGTCCCGGCTTATGGTACTTTTAAGGCCGGCGGAAAATCAAAAATTAGGCAAACGGCATGGCACGTTCGGAAGACACCTACCGGAATTTATCGGGCGCGGACAAGGCGGCAATCTTCATGCTTTCGATGCAGGCGGAATATTCGGCGAAATTGATGGAGTTGATGGACGAAGAAGAGATCAAGGAACTATCGATCGCGATGGCGAACTTGGGCAGCATCGATTCGGAAGTCGTCGAGCGCCTGTTCGTAGAGTTTGCCGACCAATTGTCTTCGACCGGCTCTCTGGTCGGCAGTTCCGCTTCCACCGAGCGCCTGTTGCTGCAGTCCATGGAGCAGGAGGAAGTGGACGCGATCATGGAGGAAATCCGTGGTCCCGCCGGCCGCACCATGTGGGACAAGCTGGCCAATGTGAACGAGCAGGTGCTGGCCAATTACATGAAGAACGAATATCCGCAGACCGTGGCGGTGGTGCTGTCGAAGATCAAGTCGGATCACGCGGCCCGGGTTCTGTCGGTCTTGCCGGAGAATTTCGCGATGGAGGTGATCATGCGCCTGCTGCGCATGGAAACCGTGCAAA
>JAYGEH010000321.1:0-1978 GCA_046582475.1 Rhodospirillales bacterium | reverse complement strand
CCAATTCGCCGACACCCCCGGCCGCCACGAGCCGGGAACCGGGGAGATCAATTTTCCCTATCTATTCGATGCCATCGACGCCGCCGGGTGGAGCGGATGGCTGGGCGCCGAATATGTGCCGAGCAACCTGACCGAAGACGGGCTGGGCTGGCTGCGCCCTTATGTTTGAGCGTGCCTTGCGACGCCTGACGCGGTAGTCCATCTTTCCTTCCCAACAACCCAAGAGCTTTAGATCCGCCATGTCCGAGCTATCCGAATTTCAAACGCTGATCGATCATTGCCTTACCGATGCCGCCTTTGACGAGTTGCCCAATTTCCAGCGCGGCAAGGTGCGGGATGCCTTTGATCTGCCGGACGGGCGCCGGGTGCTGATCGCCACCGACCGGCAATCGGCCTTCGATCAGGTGCTGGCGGCGGTGCCCTATAAGGGCCAGGTGCTGAACCAGACGGCCCAGTTCTGGTTCGAGAAAACCGATGATATCTGCGCCAACCACGTGATCTCTTACCCCGATCCCAACGTCGCCATCGTCAAGCGTCTGGATATGCTGCCCATCGAAATGGTGGTCCGCGATTACCTGACCGGCTCCACCGAAACCTCGATCTGGCCCATGTATGAGCGCGGCGAGCGGGTCCTTTACGGCCACCGGTTTCCCGATGGTTTGCAGAAAAGCGAGAAGCTGCCGGAAACCATCCTGACGCCGACCACCAAGGCCGAGGCCGGCGGTCACGATACGCCCATCACGGCGCCGAAAATTTTAGCCCAAGGGTTGCTCAGCCAAGAGCAATGGAACGAGGTGGCCGAAACCAGCCTGGCGGTGTTCGCCCGCGGGCGCGAGATCGCCGCCGCCAACGGTCTGATCCTGGTGGACACGAAATATGAGTTCGGCGTCGATGAAGAGGGCCGCATCCGGCTCGCCGATGAAATCCACACCCCCGATTCCAGCCGCTATTGGATCAACGACAGCTATCCGGCGCGCTTTGAGGCGGGAGAAAATCCGGAAAGCCTGGACAAGGAATTCCTGCGCCTCTGGATCGCCGGGCGCTGCGATCCCTACAAGGACCCGATCCCGGAAATCCCGGCGCAAACGGTGATGGAATTCAGCGCCAAATATGTGTCCCTGTTCGAAACCGTGACCGGCCGCTCCTTCCAGCACGCGGATGCGGAGGTACCCTTGCGAGACCGCATTCACGCCTCCCTGGCCAGGGAATTCCCTGATTATTTCTAATCGAATAAATTAATACATTTAAAATAAGTTAAACAAAAAATAAAACATAAAAAAATGATATATTGATTGCATTATCATTACCATGGTGTAAAAAATGTCTTCACAGCAACAAATCCATCCGGCGGTTGGGCGTATCCATGGACACCATCATCAACAAAACAAATAATTTCGAATTTCAATTTTCATTGGCGCCGGAACTGGTGGTGAACCCATCCGGCGCGGCGCCATTGGCTGCCGCCTTGAGGTTCGAAACTCCCATGCCGGTTTCCGCCGAAATCACCATCACCGGCGGCGGCCCGAGCTGGACGGTGCCAACGCCGGGCGAGCCGGCGGCGCAGCATTCTTATGCGCTTCTTGGCATGCGGGCGGGCCAATCCCACGATGTCGGCTTGACCCTTTTGGAAGCCGGCGGCGCGCTGCACCGGGACGTTTGGCATTGCAGTTTCGAGACCGGGCAATTGCCGGCGGATTTTCCCGAATTGAAACTTACCGTCAATGACGCCGCCGCCATGGAGCCGGGTTACACATTCTTCGGCATCCGCAAATCCCACCGTACCGGCGCCGCCGGTTACGGCGTCATCGCCGCGCTCGATGCCGAGGGCGAGGTGGTATGGGTGTGCGATACCGGTCACACGGTCGGCGAGATCAAGCGGCTTCAAAACGGCAACCTGATCTACCTGACCTTCGACAACCGGGCCATCGAGATCGACATGCTGGGCAACCGGATTTGCCAATGGTTTGCGGCCAATGCC
>JAYGEH010000226.1:0-1781 GCA_046582475.1 Rhodospirillales bacterium | reverse complement strand
GGACGAAGCCGTCACCCATTACCGCAAGGCGGTGTCTCTCCGTCCGGAGCTTTTCAAGTTGCACACCAACCTGGGCGTTGCGCTGAAGGAGACGGGCCTGGTGGACGACGCCATCGCCAGCCACCGGAAGGCCATCGCGCTAAACCCCGATTACGCCGAGGCCCATACTAATCTGGGCAATGCATTGAAAGAGGCGGGCCGGCTGGAGGACGCCGCCGCCAGCCACGAAAAAGCGATCCGCCTCAAACCGGACCTGGCCGAAGCGTATAACAACCTGGGCAGCGTCCGTCAGGAACAGGGCCGGCTCGACGAGGCCGCCGAAAGCTGCCGCATGGCGCTGGCGCTCAATCCTGATTACGCCGACGCGCTGAACAATCTGGGCAGTGTTCTGGAAGAACAAGGCCGACTGGACGAAGGCGAAGGCACCTGCCGCAGGGCCATCGAACTGAAACCCGATCATGCGGACGCGCATTCCAATCTGGCCCTGATTCTGTTCGGCAAGGGCCTTCTGAAAGAGGCCTGGGACGAATATGAATGGCGCTGGCGCATCCCAAAAAATGACCAGACCGCCCTCAATTATCCCCAGCCACGCTGGGACGGCACCCCCATCGACGGCAAACGGCTTCTTGTCTGGTCCGAACAAGGCGTCGGCGACGAGATCCGGTTTGCCAGCATGATCCCCGACCTTGTCGACTCCAACGCCCACGTGGTTCTTGAAGCAGATCCCAGGCTAGTGCCGTTATTCAGAAGGTCTTTTCCTGACGTGTCATTCATTGCGAAAGAGAACCCACCATCGTCCGAAGCCTGTAGCCAAACCTTTGATTTCCAAATTCCCTCTGGGAGTCTGGGCCAATGGTTCCGAAACGATATTAATTTATTCCCCGATCGGCTGTCCTATCTTGTGGCCGATGCACCCATGCGTAACACCATTCGCGAGCGCTACCAGGACGGCACCGGGGATTTGTTGGTCGGGATTGCCTGGAACAGCAAAAACAAGAAGCATGGTGTTTGGAAGTCCCTTTCATTGAATGAATTCCACCCCCTTGCTGAAGTTTCGGGAATCAAGCTTGTCGATCTGCAATATGGTGACACCGCCGAGGAACGTGCCGCTTTCGAGGAGGAAGGCGGCCATGCGTTGATTCACGATGACGAGATCAACCAAATGGCCGACATGGACGCCTTCGCCTCACAAGTGGCGGCCTTGGACCTCGTGGTGACTATATCCAATACGACGGCCCATGTTGCCGGCGCACTGGGAATTCCAACTTGGGTCCTATTGAATACGGCGCCATTAGCCTGCTGGATGATGGACAGCAAAGATAGCCCCTGGTATTCGTCTGTAAAATTGTTCCGCCAATCCCGACCGGGTGACTGGAAGGGTGTGATCGGGCGAGTCGTTCATGAACTCGGCAAATTATTAAACGACTGATTACGTTAACACGGCGACGGGACTAAAACTGCGCTGGTTCTAGTGGCTCGGCGGCAACGACTTGATCCGCCCTTGGAGAAAGGGTCGAAACTTGCCGAAATTGACACCGTTCTCTGCTGCCCTGAATATGTCAGCAAGTGGAAACCGTACTTGGCAAGCATGGGGTCCTATGAACAGATCAGAAAATGGCCTTCCCGGGCAGAATCTCCAGGCCCTTTTGCAGGAGGGGCTGCAAGCGCATCAGGCCGGGCGGCTGGCGGACGCGGAAGCCGCCTACCGACGGGTGCTCGCCTGTACGCCGAAAAGTACCGCATCGCCCTGTGGCGTTCCCGCATCGGCGGCGAAGGCTTCC
>JAYGEH010000086.1:0-2691 GCA_046582475.1 Rhodospirillales bacterium | reverse complement strand
GGGAAAAGTCGCTGGAACTCGGGTAGCGAATGCGGGAATGGGAGATCGGCGCGGTCGAGAACATCCATGGCGCGCTCCCCTATATCCGGGTTGCGACCATTCTAACCCTAGTGGGTGTGGGTTTAAACCGGATAGGCAAGGTTCTTTGGATGGTTCGTCGAAATACTTAGACACCTCGGAATCGGAATGGCCGGACGCGACTTCAGGTGAGGGCCCCCTGTACGCAGGGCAATTCGAAGAAAGCCCTGTTTTACGAGTGCGATAGGGTCGAGGCGGTTTTTGGCGAAGGTTTCGCGGATAGCGGTGAGCGGTCCGGGCATGGCGTCGACGAGACGCAGCATGGTGTTCCGCAGCGCGGCGAGGGCCTGCGGCGCATTGCCCGACCGGATGCGGCTTGCGTCCTCGCCAAGCGCGACATCGCGGCGGTAGTGAAGCTGGTTTTCGATGCTCCAGTGCCCGCGCACGAGGGCGAGCAGGTGTTCCGGGCCGGCGCGCTCACGGGTGAGGCTGGTGATGGCGTAGCTGATCTCTTGGCTGGTCTTCTTTCCGGCGATCTCCCAGGTGCGCTCGATACGGCAGACCTGGGCGGCGCCGGGCCATTGCAGATGGGGCACGATCTCGCGCGACAGTGCGAGACGGCGGACCTCGAGGCGGCCATGGCCCTTGTCGATGGTCTCGGCGCGTTCAAGGTCGGGCGGCGGCGTGGCTGAGACCGGCGGCGCCGCCGCGCCGCCCAGCACCTTGATCAGCTCCGGGGGGGGAAAGCGTCGCCGAAGGCGATGGCGATATCGGCCATCAGGCGCGGCTGGTTGGCCTTGACCGTGAACAGGTAATCGCCGCCCCCGTCCCGGATGGCCTGGCAGATGACGCGCTGGCAAAACGCCGCATCGCCGGTGATGATCGCGCCCTCCAGCGGCAGGCTCTTGAGCAGCGTCAGCGCCGTGGTGATCTCGTTAGCCTCCGGCGCCACCCGCAACTGCCCGATCACCGCGCCCAGCCGGGTGGCGAAGACGGCCAGCAGGTGCACGCCCGCGCTGCCGTCATGGCCGCCCGCGGCACTGCCGCGCAGACGCTTGCCGTCGATCGCCACGTGTCCCGGCGCCGCCTCGCCCAGCGCCCACGCGCCCAGCACCCGCTCCGCCGCCGCCACGTCGAGCGCCTTGAAGAAGTAGTGGTACATGGCGTGGCACGGCGCCCGCTTGATGCCGAGCAGGTAAAGCGCCTCCTTGGGCAGCCCCGCCGCCCCCACCGGAATATGGTCCGCAGGACGTAGGCCCCGGCCAGCATCGCCACCAGGGTCAGAACGAGCACCGGGCGCAGCGCATACTGACGGCCCTTGGCGCCGCGCCGGTCCGGAATCTCCCCCAGCGCCTCCCACAAGATCCGCATCTCTTTCCCCGATCCCGACATCGCAAACCTCCTGACAGCTACCTCGACAGATAGGTTCTTGAATCAATCCCTGAATCGGGTCACAAAAATTTTCACCTTATTTGAATCGCCCTGCCCCTGTACGCCCCCGGTGGGGACTTTATTCTGGAGGCGTAATATAGACGACTTGGTCCGGACTTCTTTCTTTCCGGAGAAGACCATTCGTTTTTCGTAAAGGGCTATTTCGCCCACGAACAGGCACCGGACTTATATACGACCGACGGTAGTGCAGTGGTCCGCGGTTTGGTTGCGACCCGTTTATACATTGCAAATCTCGGTGCCAAAAACTGGCGGCAATTAACTTTGCAAATGGCTTCTCCAAGTCAAATCGACTGAGACAAAGACTTTTCGTTTCTAATCAGGTTCACGAAAAGAATCCTCAAACGCGCGGATAATTGGAAATGTAAAGTAAGTTATAACTCTGCGTTTACCAACATTAATATCAGCAGTCGCCAACATTCCTTGGGTAAGTTGAAAATCAGGGGGAAAACTTTGTAGTTGTTCTCTTGAAATATCAATCCTTCCCCTATAAAACGCGCCCTTTTCGCCACTTAATGATTTATTAAACGTATCTTGAGAAAGGAAAACTAGCTCACCCTTCAGATCACCAAAATCTTGGAACGGCAAGGCATCCAACTTAATGGAAACTGGCATTGTGACCTTCGTATCACTAATGTCTTTTGGATCAATATCTACTTCTAGGACTAGCGGTTGATTCGTCTGCACAAGTATCAAGAGTTCATCACCCTCTTGAACGATGGAACCTACCGCAACGAGAGGAAGATCAAGCACAATGCCTGGGGCAGGTGCGCGCACTTCAATATTTTCAACAGCCCGCTGCAACAAAATGCGTTCCTGAACGAGTTGCGATCTAATCTCCTCATCCTTTGCTATATTCTCGGAGACGGCTGAGCTCCATTGAGCCATAAATGCTTTTTCTTCAGCCTCGATGGAATTTAATTCTGCTTCGAATTTTTTAAAATTATTTTGCGCATCAAGAACGATGCGCTCCGCATTTAACGCCGCGTCTACTGCTGTCAGATACCTCAGAAGCGAAGTGAGTCCCTTATCGTAAAGTTTCTCCTGTACGTCTTCGAGTTTTCGTTTCAATTCTTTTTGTCTTCCCACGATATTGACGGTCTCAACTGAGGCATCCAGTTCTTGGTTCAATTTATTAATTTTAGATGTGAATGACCTAGATTTTCCCTGATATTCGCTTACGCGTTTCGTTAAAATATCATAGTTCAGGGGATCGAGGTCTCC
>JAYGEH010000585.1:0-1859 GCA_046582475.1 Rhodospirillales bacterium | reverse complement strand
CGCGTTGCGGATCGCCCGGGCAATGAGAACAAAGGCGATCAGCGCAATCCAAATTCCGCTGAACCAATAGGTGATCCCGAATGCCCAATTCGTGTATTCGGCCTTAAAGCGCGCGTTGGCCACGACACTGGCCACCCATTTCTGATCTTTGGCCAGTTCCATGATCCGGGTTCCCATGGAAAAGTACGCCGACAGAGAAACCGCCGGGAGCAGCAACGCAAAGGCAAAGATATAGGTTTGCAATGCTCCATACCAGGATTTCAGGCGCAGCCATGTATGAAATCCGATGCAACCGAGTATCCAGACAACCAAAAGACCAAGCGCCTGCAGAAACGTGAATTCGGGCAGGAAAACAAACAAGGCCAGGAATTCCAGCGCGTAATCGAACGTAACATCTTTCAACACCAACATGCCGCGCGCCGCGAAAATATGGCTGAACATGAGCAGCGGTATAAAGAATCCGAGGATCACCTGCGTCGCCTCCCAGGCCTTGAGGCGCAGGGTGTGACGCCGAAATTGGGACCAGAACGCCAGCGACGCATGCAGCAAAAGGGCGCCGCCCAATATCACGGTTCCGGGCAGCGTCCGCCACGGCTCTATCGTAACCACGCGCGCCGCGTTCATCACCTCGATGGAAAACAGACCGAGGGTCAGACTGGACAGATGCAAGGTGACAAACAGCAGCAGGATAAGCCCGCTGTAAATTCGAAATTTGTGGATCATTGGCTGGTTTGCTCCGCGTTGGCCGGCAGTTTAGCCAATACTTATGAATATTACTTGCTAATATCCGCCCGCAAGCCTACAAAGCCGCCCGTAAATCCACACGCGGGCATCCGGCCCCGGCGCCAATTCGCCGATGGTCGATCCGGTGTTCCATTTGGGACCAGGCCCGCGGAGGTTCAACCGGAGAAGGATCGTACCATGGCACTTCCAACCTTTACCATGCGCCAGCTGCTGGAAGCCGGCGTTCATTTCGGACACGTAACCCGCCGTTGGAACCCGAAGATGGAACAATACATCTTCGGCATACGCCAAGGCGTTCATATCCTCGATCTGCAACAAACCGTTCCCATGATGTATCAGGCGATGCAGACGGTTTATGACATCGTTTCCGGCGGTGGCCGGGTGTTGTTCGTTGGCACCAAGCGCCAGGCCAGCCAGCCGATCGCCGATGCGGCCAAGAAATGCGGCCAGTATTACGTCAACCACCGCTGGCTCGGCGGCATGCTGACCAACTGGAAAACCATCTCCAATTCGATCCGCCGGCTGCACAATCTTGAAGAACAGCTTGGCAGCGATGATCCGGAAGAAAATCTTGGCCTGACCAAGAAAGAGCTTCTGAAACTGACCCGTCAACGGGACAAGCTGGACCGGGCGCTCGGCGGCATCAAGGAAATTGGCGGCCTCCCGATCTGATGTTCGTGATCGACCGGAACAAGGAAGCCATCGCCGTCGCCGAAGCCAATAAGCTGGGCATTCCGGTGATCGCCGTGCTGGATTCGAACACCGACCCGGACGGCATCGCATTCCCGATACCGGGCAATGACGATTCCATTCGCGCCATCAATCTCTATTGTGACCTGATCTCCGGCGCGGTTCTGGCGGGCATCCAGCAGGAAATTGTCGGCAGCGGTGCCGATATTGGCGAATTGGAAGTGGTGGTGGAGGAAAACCTCCCTGCCGAAGCCGAAACGCCGGTCGAATGGTCGGCCGAATCGTCGACCGAAGCACCGGCCGAAACGCCGCCCGAAACGCCGGCCGAAGCTGCACCGGCTGAGGCGCCGGCGGAAGCCGAAGCTGCACCGGCTGAGGCGCCGGCGGAAGCCGAAGCGGCAACGGCGGCGGGCGATCCGCCGGCG
>JAYGEH010000509.1:0-16696 GCA_046582475.1 Rhodospirillales bacterium | reverse complement strand
GCAACACGATATGACCGTTGCGCACACACCTTCTTTTCAGCCATATGCATCGCCGCTATTGTTATCTTCTATCTGAATTAATGAGTCCTGACCCTAGATCAAATAGGGCGGGCGATGAAATTCCCCAACTCCATCGCCCTTGCCCCACCGAAATTCGCAAAAATTAAGTATACTGTCATGAAATAGGCCCAAAATTCGCAAAAATTAAGTATACTGCCATGAAATAGGCGTCACTAGGCCGGTATTCTCACATCCACCCCCGCCACAATGCGATTCCAGACAACCAGTCCCACTGGATCGCCGCATCGGCGCCATGCTGGGCACTCAAGGCATGGGCGGCGCGGTATACGTCGAGTTGGGACGTCAAGCGGCCTCACTCCATTCCAATTGGCCGCCGTAGGGTTGAAGCAACCGCATAAGGTCTGAATATTCATTATCCGGGTTCAGCCATTCGCCAACTGCATCATCATCAAGGTTGGCCGGCATCCGGTTATGAATGTGCGATATCGAATCCGCAGGCGCACAGGTGAACATGACATACTGGTCTTCGGTATAGAGACCGGCAATCGGCAGTATCGAATTCCCGAAAATGGTGGTTTTGATTTTTGCACCCTTCGGACCCTGCCATTCGTAGTATGAGGCAGCGGGTATGACGCAGCGGCTATTAAGCAGCGGCGTGAAGGTTCGCTTCGTATGGGCCTCCTCGGACTTGGCGTTGATGAGGGGCCGCTTCGCCCATTCCGGCGTTAGACCCCAACTCCTAACGATGGGTTCATTGGCATAGGTAATAAGTAGCGTGTCGTACTTTGGGAATATGGTGCTCCACTTTGCCGATCCGAGCACATTGGAACCAGGATTCACATCCCAGCGTAAAACAACGTCTTCCTTTTCGGCTGGTTCAAATCGGGAGCACATAATCTCTTGCCTGATATGTCTTCGCCATGCCCGGCATCATGCCGCGCCGGCGTTCGAAATGGAAGCCGTGCAGCCGTCAAAAACAATATGGCTTCGCGCACACAAAAATGCGCCGCCAGAGGAAACAGGGGAGGCTCAATCTGGCGGCGCTGTAGTGGGAGGGAACCATTACATGATCGCCAATAGGCTAACACGCACGGGCACCCCAACCGATATGGTGACTTTTACGTAAGCTATGGCACCAAATACATAAACTGTGAGGTAAGTGGTCAACGCCGGCGCCGAGAATGAAAGGCCGCGGACTTCGGCCTATTTCATGACAGTATACTTAATTATTTCACCAGCCCTTTCCTGCCTCCGTCTCCAACTCAACAGGGGCGTCCCATCCGGACGCGCGCGGGCCGACCAGGCTTTTAAGCGGAATGGAAATTTGATGCGAGTGGGAAAATCCGAGCCGGTTTGAGCCGCCTTCAAGCGGTTATTTGATCGGGTGTCATCTGAAACCAACCGGTTATAATGTATTTTTCGCCCGATAAGGTTGGGCATCCCCGGTGGGCGTGGGTCCATTCCGCTGGCCAGATCAAAGTCTTCCCGGCCTCCGGTTTGACCTTAAGATCGTAATGGGCGAATTCCGTTTCGCCGCCATCCTCGATATCGTTTAGATAGGTCATCCACGCGAGTATCCTCGGCAAGCCGCCGAAATTGGTCTTCTCTGAGTGCACCTTGGCGAAATGGCCGCCCACCTCATATTTTTGCAAATTGAAAGTGCCAACATGCAATTTTATGATGAAGGTTTTCAAAAAATCCCACTGCTCGCAGTAATCCCGAAAACATTCGTGAAGGACACTAAAGTACCGGTAAAAGACGGCATGGGAATCGTTTTCCAGGCTTTTCGGCTGGATGGAAATATCGGAGCTCCACTTGGCTTCAGTGTCAACCTGGCCGCCGATCAGGCCGCTTTTTTGGAGCTGAGGGTTGTCTTCGAAAAATCCGATCAGCTCGCGGCACAAATCCAGATCGAGAGCTGACCAAATTCCGACAAAATGGGGCCCAAGCGGGCTTTCCATCTCAATTCTCTGATCTTTTATCACGGCATTTCCAAGCGCATAGTAATGGCATCAAACATCAATGAGGGCGAACTTAGCATTACCAGTCGGGTAAAATTCAATATTCCCGCTGCCAAACCGGACCACCCGGAACGGCGCATCACTATCGGCGGGGAATTCCAAATACCCGGAGGATTTTCCGACTTCCGACAAGCCCTCCTCGAATTGGCCGATTTCAAGCAAGCAGGCGCCCAGATAGGGGGATGTGGCTCTGGCATCGGGAAGCAGGCGCGCGGCCTCTCGAAGCGCAGGCACGGCGCCATTGAATGAATTGATACGGTACAAGAGAACACCCAGATTGAACCAGGCTTCGGCGAATTCGGGGTTTACCATGACGGCCCGCTTATAGGCGTGTATTGCTTCTTGGTCATCGCCGCCACGCAGGCACTCGCCGCGCACGAAATGAGCCGTGGCAACTTCGCTGTTGACGGCTATAACCTTCTCGACAAAAGCAAGCGCTTCCTTGAAATTTCCCGATTGCAATAGAGCAAACCGAGGCTCAAATTTGCTTGTAAATGGGAGGGGTCCAATTCCAGAGCTTTCGTGAACGCAGCCACGGCGGCATCATTCCGGCCGATCATCTGGTTTAGCACTCCGACAGCATGATGGGCGTCGGTGAAGGAGGGCTGGGCGGAGATCGCTTTCTCCAAATGGGCGTGCGCCCGCTCCAGATCACCGGTTTCGATTAGGCAACGCGCGTAAATGTAATTGGCGTCCGCGTTGTCCGGCAAGACGGCGAGGACGCCGGAAGCAATCTCAGACGCCTTCCCGAGATTGCCCTCTTGCAGATGCCGTGCGGCTTCTGAAATGGCTGTGTTGCTGTCTTTGCTTTCGCCCGCTGTCATATTCCCGGTTATCCTAGGGCGTCGGTCCAAAAGGCCAGGTAATCAGAAAATGGTCGCGGGTTCAAAATGGATGATCGCGAATCTCATTTCAAAATGAAGATGAACAAATACACGCTTGGCTATCAGGTTTCAAACATTCGTTATTTGTATAAGCCGCGGCCTCGCGCCCGTACCGATGTTGATATTGTGCGAAGTTTCCGGACAGGATGCTTAATTCCCCTATTCCTTCGCCCTTGTCCCAACGAATATCCGAATAATTAATTATACTGTCCCGAAATAGGCTGTTCGCGCTTGAACCTGTGCATGATCGCGTACATGGCATAGAAAACCCCGCCAAAGCAGGGTTTTCATTATCTGAATTGGAGGAAGTTAAGCAGCCATTGGTTGGTATTTTTTTGGATTACTTCCATCAATATTGATGGGGCCGGAATCTGCGGATTGAAGGCTATATTCGCTCAGTTTTTCAACGCTAATGTGCTGCGCCAATTCTAGGCGTTCTATTGTTATCAATCGAATTAGTGTCTCAGCATTTTCGTCAATTGGATTTTCACCGCGTTCCCATCGGCCAATTGTAATGTGCTCCTTATGCACCGCTTTCGCTAATTCAGCCTGGGTCATGCCCATTTCGGTTCTCAGGAACCTTAAGTGCTTGCCGGTCATTGCGGACTCACGTTCGACAATTGATGCCGCAATGGCCTTGTGAAGCAAGTTAACGAACGGAATTTCGTAGGTCATTTCTCCGTCATCGTCGGTTATCGGCTTTAACTCGTGGATTAGGACATCATCCAATCCACACTCCGTATATCTGTACGGAGCACCACGGGATTTCTTCATATTATTCACCCTTTTAATTTGTCGTGGGTCTAGTTTTCATCTGCCCACATAACTGTCACAATTTTCACGACTTCCTTCCCTGGTTCGGGAATAACAACTACGCGTACATCTCTATTTGGTGAATTTGGCGTCGTACTTTGTATTGCATATTTGAATAATCCTTCGACAGTGGCTGGTTCGCCATTTTCATAGACAAACCCGCGTTTTAGAACATGGTGTACATCACCTGCGATAAGGTCACGCTCAAGCATTCGTTCCTTAGAATGATCGGTCCACCAAATGGAAAATTTATCGTCGACCGCAATTTCACGTATTCGCTCGGTGGCCTGACCCGGATTCATTGGCCGAGTGCCAGCATATTTCGAGCGGCTTTTCTTCTTAGGCGATTTTTTGAAGACTTTTTGGTAGCCAAGTAACGAACTTTCAGGGACGCATTCATGTATCATGGTGATACACTATGTATCATGGTGATACATAGTGTCAAACATATAGATCGCTTCAATTAATATTTCAATAATCGTGATCAAGATTCGCCGCGATTTTCGAATTCCTCCATTTGATCTGATAGTTATTGTTCAAACGGTACCTCGCAAATTTTTTCAATGTATATTTCCATATAATCAGAATAATTTGATATTCAAGTCTTGACATGCCTTTCTCTAAAATAACTTGCGCGCGGCAAATTATCCCGGCGTGTAATTCGTGACAATACACCGAAATAATGCGCCGCGTCCTCGTCAATCAATATATCTATGGCAGGGGGGAGCACCCCGGATGGCGAAGCGCCCGGATCGATGCCCGCTTGGCCGACCCAGCCATCTCCACGCGGACTGCGCCCATGCGACACACCGCTTCCATGGTGCAACATTTTTTAATTAAATGGGAATTAAGGTGATACAATACCTAATTCGCTATGCCTCGAAGCAGGTTCTACCTGAAACCCTATCTTCTCACCGTCTCACAGTCTCTCGTGGTTCAACCTTCTTCTCTAACTCAGGGGGAGCGTCCCATTGGGGCGCCCGGCTGGCCGTCCCAGCCATCCCCAGCCGGGCTCGAGTCTTACTGCACCGCGCTTAGGGCCTCGTCCGAGCTCATCACCCAGCCAAACGCCGTCTCGATACATTTGAGCGCCGCGCTGTGAAAATCCGGGCCGTCCATGGTGTCGACGCAGTCCTCGATGACAATCGCGGCGTAGTCCTTGACCGACGCCGATATGGCCGTCGCCAGGACGCAGGAGTTGGTGTTGATGCCGGTGATCATGAGGGTATTGATGCCATGGGAGCGCAGCGTCGCTTCCAGATCGGTGTCCTGGAAACAGTCGTAACGCTTCTTGGTGCGTACCACCAGATCGCGGCTCTCGTCGTGCAGCCCGGGCATGATGACGCAGCCGATGGAGCCTTCCAGGTTATGGCGCTCCAGGTTGCCGCGGGTGTTGCCCGGCGCATTGGCGATGGTCCGCCAGAACGGGTTGGAAACGATCTCCGGCACATCCCGGTAGGTGGTGACGATGTGAATGACCGGAATACCGGCGCTGCGGCATTTGCCGAAAAATACCCGGTTATTGTCCACCAGCCGCTTGGCCACGTCGGCGGGCGCCGGCATGGTCGCCACGTCGGGAGCCAAATGTCCGTGATGGCAGTCGATGGCGATCACCGCCGGCCGGCAATCATCCACTCCGAAATCGGTCATCGGTTGCGCTCCTGTTGCTACCCGGCATCCTGGCGTGCCGGCCAATTGCCGTTGCCGCCCGGCCGGAACTCGCCGCACCAATCATCGAGCATGACGCCGGGCCATTTCGGATTTGGCGGATAACGCCGGCAGCGGCCGCTGGCGCTTTCCGGTCCCAAACCTAGCCCGCCGGCCAGATCGGACAGCAGGTCGCTTTCACCCCCATGGGGATCGAAGAACCGGCAGCGCTCGCAGCGTTCGGTGTTATCGGGCATGGCAATCCTGTTCGTTCAGAGGTTGGTCAATCAATTTGCAAATCCTATTTCGATAATTCGGGGCAGTATACCAAATTCGCCAACCTGCCGACGCGCATGTGCCCCTTGCGGGCGCCGTTGCGCAGACTAAATAAGACTGGGTGCTCCGATCACAGACAGGTGCCAAGATCGGCGCCCACACGTGCCCAGCACGCGGGGGATGGCATGGTCGGCCCGCGTGCGCCCTACTTGGCACCTCAGGAAATTGAGCACGCAAGCCGAAAAGCGTAAGGAAGCGTAACAAACCGTCATAACCGAAAGGGGGGTAAAAACATGTCGCACGAGAAAACAGGAGAAATACAACTATTGCCCGGGCGTGCCTCACGCCCGTCTGGCGGTGCTTCGATCACAGACAGGTGCCAAGATCGACGCCCACATGGCCGACCCAGCCATGCCTTGGTGGGCTGGTCCGTCTGGTTTACCCCCATAAACCCCCATAAAACCCCAACCACCCCCATGGTCGATTTTCGGATATGTGTCGCATTTGGGCTCGCCATACCAGGGGTGGTAGGCCATTCGAATTATAAAGGCGGGCGGGTCCGAACCGCGCCCCGAGGCTGCGAGGCCAGCGCCGAAGGATCGGCGGCATCGGTGCGCCGGTGGGGATCGTGCTTCGGCCCCGGGTGGTGTAGTCTTTGCAAAAGCTGGACAGGAGGAGGCGGGAATTTTACTCAAGTCGGTGATTTTGAATATCGACGAGATTTACGTGCCGGCCGAGCGGCGCAAGGAAATCGACGCCGAAAAAGTCGAGGCGACGGCCGAGGAGATCATGGCCGAAACCGGCGAGCAGGCGATCCAGGTGCGCCGCGGCAAGGGCCGCTACGTGCTGGTCGCGGGCGTCAACCGGCTGGAAGCCAGCAAGGCCCTCGGCGAGGCAACCATCCGCGCCTATATCGTCGGAGCGCGCCTGCATTGAGGACCAGGATTGACCGGGTAGCGGCGGAAAAACGGGAACAGCCATGAAAATTTTACGCAAAATATCCAATCGGCGCCGCTTTGCGGTGATACCCGCCCTTGTCGCCGGCGCCTTGCTGCTGGTCGCGGCCCGCGCGCCGGTCGATGACGAGCAGGTGGGCGCCGTCACCGGTATCAACGGGCCGGCCTTCGCCATGCAGGATGCGGCGCCGAGGGTTCTGAAAAAGGGCGCCGGTATTTTCCTCGGCGACGTTTTGTCCACCGGCAAGGGCGCGCGGCTGGAAATCCGCATGATCGACGATGCCGTGTTCACCCTTGGCGAGCGCTCCTTGTTCGTGGTGCAGGAATATTTTCTGAACCAGGATAAGGGCAACGCCGCCATCCGGCTGATGACCGGCGCCATCAAGGTGGTGACCGGCAAGATCGCCCAGTTGAACACGCGCCCGTTCGAATTGCGCACCGAGGTTGCCACCATCGGCGTTCGCGGCACCACATTCTGGGGCGGTGAATTGGACGGGGTGCATCAGTTTGCGTTGCTGGAAGGACGCGCGATCACCATCGAAAACCGGGCCGGCCGTATCGAGATCACCAAGGTTGGCGATGGCGCCAAGGTCGATGGCGCCGCCATTGCGCCATCGCCGCCGCGCACCTGGAGCCGGGAAAAACTGAACCGCGCCGCCGCCATGACCAGGGTGCGTTAGGCGGCGGTCCGGTGCCTAGTGAAACCGATCTAGTGAATGGACGTAAACGGGGCGTGTCCGCAGTGTTTGAAATTATTATTTTATACCCATGGATGACAGACGGCCCGATACCGTGAAAGGCAGCTTGAAAGGTCCCTGGGATGAGCAAACACACCGAAATTGACATCGCCGGCGCGGCGCGAACAGCGAATAACCGGGCGCACCGGCAATGTCTCGGACGCCACGGTTGCCGTCGCCCGGCGCCAGGAAAGCTATAATCGGGGCGCCATCGATTGGAACCGGATCGATGTCTCAGGGGGCATTGAAATACTGGAAAACAGCATTATATGGGCCTTAGCGGGCGCGCCAACTGCGGACCCCGATTTGTGACTGGCATCACAGCAAAATTCGCTCGCCCGCGTTACCATGGGTTAAGGAATTTCGAGGCATCGCGCGGCGGATTACGGCGCGCGCGCGCGTTGGCAAACTGCCGGAAACGGCGGGACGCAAAGTAACCGGCCTTAGGCCCCTGCCTGGACTGAACTGGGTTTGGATCGGGGTGATGGCAGCGGAACCGCGGGAATAAAATTTATGGACGTCAATCTCAGCCATTCCGTTCGGACCACGCTCAGCGCCACCCAGCGCATCGCCGAGTTGATCGAAAAGTCGCAGGCGCGTATTGCCACCGGCAAAAAATTTCAGTCCACCATCGAAAATCCCATTGCGGTTTCCATATCCAACAGACTATCCAACCGGGCGGCGGATTTGCTGACCATCAAGGACAATATCAGCCAAGGCTCAAGCCGGCTCAAGACGACCCTTGCCGGCCTCAATACCATCGACAAGACCCTGGACCAGTTGAAAGCGGTGGCCCAGCAGCACGCGGCCACCGACGACGTGGCAAAAAAGGCGGAACTTTCGAACCAGTTCAATGTCATAAAGGGGCAGTTGGATAAATTTGCCCGCGATGCCTCTTATGGAGGCACCAATTTGATCGGCGCTTCGCCTGACGATCTGACCATTAACCTCAATGAGAACGGAACATCGAGCGTGACCATAAACGGCGTCGCCAGCAATTCCAGCGCCGTCGGCGTAGCGGTCACCAATGCCGCCGGTATCGACGCCGCCAAGGCGCAGATCCGCGCCGCCGCTCAGATCATCGGCGCCAACGCCGGCGTTATCCAAATTCGCGAGGATTTCACTGCCGAACTGATAAACAGCCTCAAGGCGGGCGAGGCGAAACTGACCCAGACCGATCTCAACGAAGAGGCCGCGAACATTCTTTCGCTGCAAACCCGCGGCCAATTGGCGGCGGCGGCCACCGGCATCGCGGCCCAATCGGAACGCACCATCCTGCAGCTATTCTAAGCCGTATTTGGCGGCAAAGGCCCCTTGTAAACCGTCCCTGGGCCTTGACGGCGGCCGATAATCGGCCAAATTACCAAAAGGAAGATGCGGAGCGCCTATGGATAGGGTTCCGCAAACCAAAGCTCGCTCACCGAAAGAGGAGGATGGCCGTGTCGCGCATTCCCGTATTCAACAGCCCATTGCTTTTGGGATTCGAACATTTCGAGCAATTGCTCGACCGTGTGTCGAAATCCTCGGCCGATGGCTATCCACCCTACAATATCGAACAGGTCGGCGCCGAAGAGCTGCGCATTACCCTGGCCGTCGCCGGCTTCACCATGGACAACCTGGAAGTGACCATCGAGGACAACCAACTGGTAATACGCGGCCGCCAGCCCCAAGATGACTCCGATCACGTCTATCTGCACCAGGGCATCGCGGCGCGGCAATTTCAGCGGAACTTCATTCTGGCCGAAGGCATCGAAGTGACCCAGGCGCGCATGCAGGATGGGCTGCTGCACGTGGATCTGATGCGCCCGACGCCGGAGCCCCAGGTGCGTAAAATCAAGATCGTAAATAGCGAGGACGCCGGGTCCGCTACGCGCAATATCGACCTGGCGATCGAGGCGGAATAAGCCTTAGGCGGCGCGGTTCTCGGTTTGCTCGGTCAGCAGGGAATACAAAGCCTCGGCGGTGTCCGAGCCGCGCAATTTGTCGCAAACCGCCTTGTCCCGCAAAAGCCGCGAGACCCGCGCCAGTGCCTTTAAATGATCGGCGCCGGCCGATTCCGGCGCCAGCAGAAGAAAAATCAAATCCACCGGCCGCTCGTCGATGGCGTCAAATTCCACCGGCCGCTCCAGGCGCGCAAACAAGCCGCAAAGCTTGTCCAGAGAATTCAATTTACCGTGCGGAATTGCGATGCCGTCACCGACCCCGGTGGTGCCAAGCTTTTCGCGCTCCAGCAACAAATCGAAAATGACCCGCTCTTCCTGGTCCACCAACGCGCCGATTTTTTTCGACAATTCCTGCAAGGCCTGTTTTTTGCTCGTCACCTTGAGGTTGGCGATAACGCTTTCGGGATTGATGAGATCAATGATTTCCATATGACCAATTGCTGTTTGTTACGTGTTAATCGGGCGCCGGCAACGCCGCGAAGTTGGTCAGATCAATGACCAGCGGGCTGAAAATAAATTTGCTATGCCAAACGGGATTTTTCAATTTCGTATGCGGTTGCTACCGGGCGATGAATCGCGTCTGCCTGGGAGCCACGGTCAACAGACATCCGACCATTCAAACCGGGCCTCCTCGCAGGCGGCGGGACGTTAGATTGCAATCAATCGGGAGTCAAGCATCCCTGTAACTTATTGAATTAACTGTATTAATCAGGTCAACTGAAGGGCCGATTTTTTCTCGCGGCGGCGTTGAACCGATGATGGTATGCGCAAGGATTCCCGATATTTGGCAACCGTCCGGCGGGCGATATCGATGCCTTCGCCGCGCAGCATGGTCACCAATTTGTCGTCGGACAGGATGGCCGCCACCGGTTCGGCATTGATCAAGGACTTGATGCGGTGGCGAACCGCTTCGGCGGAATGGGCCGCGCCGCCCATCGACGACTGGATCGCCGAGGTGAAAAAATACTTCAACTCAAATAGCCCCCTCGGCGTGTGCATATATTTGTTCGACGTCACCCGGGAAACGGTACTTTCATGCATCTCTATTTCTTCGGCGATATTTTTCAAGATCAGCGGCTTGAGATGCTGGATTCCGAAGCGGAAGAAATCGTCCTGCTGCTTCACGATCTCGGCCGCCACTTTCAAAATGGTGGTGGCGCGCTGATGGATGGATTTTACCAGCCAGTTGGCCGACTGGAATTTGTCGGTGACATATTGGCGCTCTTCCTTGGTCCGCACGGCGCCGTTGATCTCGGCGTAGTAATGGTTGTTGATGAGCACCTTGGGCAGGGTCTCGTTGTTCAACTCGACAACCCAGCCGCTGCCGCCCGGGCGCATCAGCACATCGGGCGTAATGATCTGCGCCAAAACCGGATCGAATGCCTCCGCCGGGTGATGGTTGAGGGCCCAGATCTCGGCGATCATTTCCTTGATGTCTTCATGATCGACGCAGCAAATTTCGGACAGTTTTTCATAGTCATGGAGCTTCAACAGTTCCATATTCTGCAGCAGCGTTGCCATGGCCGGATCGAGGCGGTCCAAGTCGCGCAGCTGAATGGCCCAGCATTCGGCCAGGTCACGGGCGTAAATTCCGGGCGGATCGCACTGCTGCAAGCGGCCGAGCACGGCTTCGAGCTTGGTCATTTCGCAGCCGAGCCGGCCGGCGCTTTCGTGCCAATCTTCCGGCAGGCGGCCAAATTCATCCAAAAGATCGGTCAGATGGAAGGCGATAAGCCGGTCGGCCGGATCGGCGATATCCATATTGATTTGATTGATCAGATGGTCCCGGAGGCTGGTCTTTTGTGACAGGGTCTGCTCGACACCGTACCCCGACTCTTGAAATCCGGTATTGCCGCCGCTGCCCCAATCGGAAAAAGCCGCCGGCGCATCGCCCGCCGAGTCTGGGCCTGGGCCTGGGCCGCTGCCGCCGTCGTCCCAGACGTTGCCGTAGTCGTCCATATCGAGGGAGTCGGTGCTGTCCTTCGAGACAGTCTCCAACTGGGAAATATCCATGGATTGCAAGGCGTCGGGGGCATCGGAATCGGCGGCGTCGGTTTCGCCATCGGCATCGGCATCGGCGTCCGGCGGCGCCTCTTCCGGCAGCCGGCCGTCGCTTTCGTCGCGCTCCAGCATGGGATTTTCGGCCAATTCCTGCTCGACGAATTCTTTCAATTCCATGTTGTTCATCTGCAGCAGTTTGATCGCCTGCTGCAGCTGCGGCGTCATGACCAGAGACTGGCCTTGGCGAAGTTCTAAGCGCGGAATTATTGCCATTCTTTTTCGCCGCTAAAACCTGAAATCCTCGCCAAGGTAAACCCGGCGCACATCTTCGTCGTCGACGATATCGGAGGGCTGGCCTTCCATCAGAACCATGCCGTCATGGATAATATAGGCGCGGTCGACAATGCCGAGTGTGTCGCGCACATTGTGATCGGTAATCAGGACGCCGATCTCCCGGTCCTTGAGGTGCGCAATCAGCTCGCGAATGTCGTTGACGGCGATCGGATCGATGCCGGCCAGCGGCTCGTCGAGAAGCACGAAATTCGGCCTGGAGGCCAGGGCGCGGGCGATCTCGACGCGCCGGCGCTCGCCGCCGGACAGCGCCAGCGATGGCGTCCGGCGCAAATGGCTGATGGAAAATTCCGCCAGCAGCGCTTCCAAAATCGCGTCCCTTCGTTCGCGGGAACTTTCCACAACTTCCAGCACGGCGCGAATATTGGCCTCGACCGTCAGGCCGCGAAAGATCGAAGCTTCCTGGGGAAGATAGCCGATGCCGAGGCGCGCCCGCCGGTACATGGGCAAGTCGGTAATATCCTGGCCGTCAAGATGAACCGAGCCGTAATCGCCGGCGATCAACCCGGTGATCAGATAAAAGCAGGTGGTTTTGCCGGCGCCGTTGGGGCCCAATAGACCCACCACTTCGCCGCGATTGATGGACAGCGACACACCGCGCAATACCGGCCGTTTGTCAAAGCGTTTGCCAAGGTTGACGGCGACCAGCCCGCGCTCATTTTCGGTGACCAGGCGTGGACGATTGGCTTCGGAATTGGCTTCGCCGGAATCCCCGGCGCCGCCCGGACCATCGGAATCACCGGAACCAACTATCGGAACTTCACCTGGGGCGCTCATGCGAACTCCCCCGCCATCGGATCGGCAGAGCGATTTGAGGCCGGAGCCCCGGGGCGAATGTCATACAGGCGTCTCATTTCCACCATTATTGTTTTTTTTGCCGTTTGATTTCAATCGGCGTTTTGTAACCGGCGGCGACATCGCTCAGGACAATCGGGATCAGGGCCGCCTGGGAAGGATCAGTCCCCGAACCCGCCTTTTGCGTTTTTTGCCGCCATTGGCCAATGATGGACCAGGGTCGGTTAACAGCTTACTAACTCCGGTGTTCACATTTATCTCGGCGCGGTCGCCGGCAAGTTGATTCAAGCCCCGGGTGATGCGCACATTGCCGGTCAAAGTGGCGATCCCGGAGATCACGTTATAGATGCCTTTGTTGGCGAAAACGGTGTCCTGGTCGGTCAAAATCGCGACATTATTAAAGGCCCGGATTTCATAAACCTGCGATTTGCCGTCAGCGGTCTTGCGAAAGAAAGCTTCCAATGTCTCGGCGCGAACCGTCTTGCCGTCATGCACCGCGGTTGCGTTGCCGCGCGCCACCGCCCGCTGCTGGATTTCATAATATTCCATCTGGCGGTTGGCGGTGAGCACGTCGGAGCCGGACCGGTAGACCACCTTTTTGCCGCTGACCACCAGGATTGCCTTTTCCAGATCGTACACCGCGGTCTCGCCGGTGATCGATTCCGAGGGCGATGTGATACGCACGTTGCCGGCCGCATCGAGGCGCGAAAGATCGGTGCCGCCCTCGGCTTTCTTTTTGTAAAAGGCGCGCAGCACCTCGGCGGTGATATCCACGCCGGCGCGCACCGCCCGCGCATTGCCGCGGGCGATCAGCACCGCATTGTCCTGCTGCCATTCGATGCCGTTGTCGGCGAAAACCTCGATCGGCTTGTCCTGGTTGGTGCTGGCCAGATTGATGGTCTGCGCGGCGCCAAATCGGGCCGTAAACGCCAACAGGATGGCGGCGATGGCCGCCGCGGCCAGCGCCGATTGCCGCCGCAAGATGGGCACCGGCCCAATCCTTTGCGACAATCGGGTCATTTCCGCCCTTTGAGCGCGGTCGGGTAAATGGTCAGCTTGGCCTTGCCCGTGAACAGCATGCGCCTGCCCATTTCTTCGACGCGAAATCCTTGCGCCGTCAATTGGCCGAAGGGGCCCTGCCCCTGCACCGGTTTATCGCCTACCGCCACGCCGGCCTGCAAATCGATTTGCGCGGTTTCGGTATTAAATTCATAGCCCGAATCATGAAACAGATTGACCGCGCCGTCGAGCTGCAGAGATTTGCCTTTTTGATCATAGAGCCCGGTTTTCGCGGTCATCACCAGCCACGATCCGTCGCGCATGGCGAGATCGGCTTTGGGCACCTCCAACTCGACCTGGGACTGGCCAAGCAAAAGGTTCTTGGCCAGATCGGCGGTGATCGAAAAGGGCTGATCGCGGCTGTCGGAGCCGACAAAACGGGCATTGACCATGCTCGGGCTTTCCGGGTGGGCCGCCTTGAAACTGGCCAGGCCGACGCTGAGGCGGATATTGCTGACTTGGACTTGCGGCCAGATGAACAGCAATCCGATCAGACCCAGCGCGACCATCGGCAAGCCGACTTTCATGGCGACGACAAAACGGCTGTAACGGGTGGGCCGCCGCGCCGCCGCCGCCGCCATTTCGGCGGGCACCGTTTGGCCGGCATTCCCGTAGGGATTTCCCGTATCCATGGCGTCCATCATACCACACCCATCACACCACGCCGGCGCGCAGGCAATCGTGGATGTGAAGCACGCCGGCAACGCGCCCGTCATCGACCACGAACAGATTGGTGATCTGCATTTCGTTCATCACCTGCACCGCCTCGCTGGCCAGTGCCGCCGAGCGGATGGTTTTGGGGTTCGCGGTCATTACGTCCTTGGTCCGCTTGGCCATCAGGTCGTCGGACATATGGCGGCGCAAATCGCCGTCGGTGACGATCCCCTGAAGGCGCCCGCCGCCATCCACGACGCCGATCACGCCGAGGCTTTTCTGGGTCATCACCACCAGCGCGCCGGCCATGGTATCATCGGGCGCCGCCAACGGCATATCCTTGCCGGTATGCATGATGTCGGAAACCTTAAGCAACAGCTTGCCCAATTTGCCGCCCGGATGGCGCAGCTTGAAATCGTCGGCGGTAAAGCCCCGGCGTTCCATCAGGGCAACGGCGATGGCATCGCCGAGGGCCATCATCATGGTCGTCGATGTGGTCGGCGCCATGCCGATGGCGCAGGCTTCCGCTGCCGCCGGCAGCACGATGGTCGCATCCGCCTGGCCGGTGATGGTGCTGCCGGCCTTGCTGGTCACCGCCACCAGGGGCAGCTTGAAGCGCCTGGTATAGGCGATGATATCGGATAATTCCGGCGTTTCCCCGGAATTTGAATAGGCCAGAACCGCGTCGCCTTCCTCGATCATGCCGAGATCGCCATGGCTGGCTTCGGCCGGATGCACGAACAAAGCCGGGCGGCCGGTCGAGGACAGCGTCGAGGCAACCTTATGGGCGACGTGGCCGCTTTTGCCCATGCCGGTGACGATGATGCGCCCCGAGGCGCCGTCGAACAGATCGATGGCGGCGGTGAAATCCCCATCCAGGGACCCTGCGAGGGCAGCAAGGCCATCGGCCTCGATCCCGAGGACCCGGCGCGCGGTCGCCAGATCGGCGCTTGGTCCCTGGTCTTCGGCGGTGGCCGCCTTCGCCTTGTTTGCTTTCGCCATGGGGTGGTCATCCAATTCCAGGCATATTCACGAAAAAAAGGCCCGGATTCCAGTAAAATATGCCGTCTTCACTATGATATCCGGCGCGGCAAAGGTCAATGTACGACCCCGGGGCGCGTGGTGTCCCCGCAAAGAGAAATAAAGCCGGGCTGGGTCCGCGGTGCGACATGCAACACGCGGTTGGGCATTAACATTGTTGTCATTTGTTGACATTTGTTAACATCCGCGGGCATTTTCGAGCCTCTCAGGCCACATTAATTGCTCCATATTCCAGCATATTATGCATATATAGTCTATTCCGGCTTGGTCGCAAGGGAGGCAACGGGTAAAGGTTTGTTTTTGTTGGTAATACTGGGATATCGAGCCTATATCAACCGCCATTACCGCCCAAATCGGATGCCAATTCGTGATCAATATGGAATAAAATAATAATTAGCTTGGCTTTTATACTGTAAATCGATAATAATAATTACATTAAAAATTTTAACCGTGGCAGGAAAATTCAATGATCACCTACTTCGAAATCCACAAGCCGCTACGCCGGCCGCACGGCCAACTCCGCCGCCAGCCCCGCCGCCAGGGTGGCAAAAACGGCGCGGTTGATATGCGGAAACTGGACGGCGTGCTACAGGATGTCGAGCGGCTCCGGATAAATATGAAGCAATTTGATGGGAGCAAATCGGTTTTCCGGGTAGGCGCGGTGCGCGGCGCGATGCCTTAGCATCGGGCAAGCGCAGTAACGCCGCCGGGGACCGATTTGACCCACCGGCGGCCGGGTGCTTTTGACCCGTGGACGTCGTCGCACGACTTTGCCGATGCCAATGCATCGCCATGCGGCGCGCTCCTCGCACACTTGGGATAAAAATGATGGCAAAATCATCCCGGTCAAATGGTTCCTATCTCTCTGGAACCGCTCTACGCTTCGCGTCCAAACCCCATCCGACGATATTCATCGACAACGAGCCAGAGGCGGTGTTCGACGGACTTTAGAAATTCCAGAAATCGAACGGGCTCACGGTCGATGGCGCGGTCAAGAACAAGGACAGCGAAACTGGCATCGCCCTTAACAAGGCGATGGCGGAATTTTATGTTCCGAGCGAGCGGAAGCAGACGCTGGATGCGAAGATCAAAAAGTTCGGCATTGACCCGAAATTGGGGAAGGGTGAACAGCAGCTCGGCGATGATGAATCCGCTCAAGAGGGTACCGACGATTGGAAGCTACAAGAAATTATTCGGATTACGAAGGAAATCCAAGAGACCGAAAGGGATATAGCGAGTAAGGAAAGGGAACTTGCCGGTACGACAGACCCAATCCTGCGCATTGCCATACAAAGGCTGATCAATACTTTGGAAAATCGATTGGAAGACCTTGAAGAAGAATTGGAAGCTGTTAAAGTGAAGTAGTTCCGACTTAATCTGACATTGCTCCTTGAAAGAGGAGTGGGTTATCGGTTTTGATAGCGGTGTGAACCGAAACCATCAAAACCATTAGGAGGTAATCCTCATGTTGCAGAGTAATCAAAAAATCATCCGTCA
>JAYGEH010000430.1:0-3006 GCA_046582475.1 Rhodospirillales bacterium | reverse complement strand
AAACCAAACTCCGGCGCAGGACCTTCCCGACCGGACTTTTGGGCAAGGCGTCGATAAACTCGACGACATGGGGCACCTTGTAGGGCGCGATCCTTTTCCGGACATTCAGGCGAATATCCTCGGCCATCGCCTCCCCTGCCGGCGTACCGTCTTTCAGAACGCACACCGCGCGTATACGATTTCCGATTTCCGCGTCGGCGAGGGGAACAATGCAAGCTTCCGCGATCGCCGGATGCTGGAGCAGCACATTCTCTATTTCGTACGGAGAAATGAAAATGCCACGGCTCTTGAAACAATCGTCGACGCGTCCAGCAATCCAGAAATAACCATCCTCGTCCCGCCATGCCAGGTCGCCGGTGTGGTACCAGCCGTCATGCACGACTTCGGCGGTTTTACCAGGGTCTTTGTGGTAGCCTAAGAAAAACCCAGGATTGTCGGCGCGGATCAGGAAATGCCCGACCTCGCCGTCCGGCAGTTCATTATAGCCGTCATCGAGGACGGCCACCTCGGTTCCCGGGACCGGCAGGCCGATCGATCCCGGTCGCACGGGCCGCAACGGTCCTTGCCCCAGTACCATCTGCATTTCCGAAACTCCGTAATGTTCCCAAATCTCGCAGCCGATGCGCTCCTTAAATTCCCGCCAGGTGGCGGCCTCAAGCGCTTCGCCGGTGGCATTGCAGCCGCGTAGCGAGACCAAATCGTAGCGGCTTCCGACATCGTCTATGGCGAGCATCCGCCGGTAAACCGTGGCCACGGAATACATCACAGTGACCTTGTGGTTCTGCACGGTTTGCAAAACATTTTCGGGGCTCGCGCGGTCCTCCAGGATAACTCCGGTAACGCCATTGCGAAGCGGGAACATAACGTTATGGCCGAGGGCGCTGATAAAGCTCCATTCGCCTGTCGCATAGACGCGGTCACCGGGCAGTGTCGGCAGGCGGTAGCGGTTTGCATCGCCCAGGGCGATCAGCCAACGATGGGCGTGCACAATTCCCTTGGGACGCCCGGTGGTGCCGGATGTATAGACAAAAAAGGCCGGGTCGTTGGCTGCCGTATCGGCGCACGGGAATACGTCTCCTGGGGCATTATAGATGAGATTCTCGACTGGTTCGGTTCCCGCCGGCGCGCCCCGAGCGGCGAAAATGCCGGCTGGCAATTCGCCAGAAAGATTGAGCAGCGGCTCGGCCACAGACCTCAGGGTAACAGCCGCCCGCGCGCCGGAATGTTCGAGCACGTGGGCAATCTCTTCTTCACCGAGCTGAGAGTTTTGCAGCACCGGCAGGGCGCCGATCTTGATAAGCGCCAGCAGCGTTTCTGCAAACTCGTGGCAATTGTGCATACGGACCAGCACCGGCATTTCCCGCTCGATGCCGTTCGCGGCAAAGCCGTGGGCCAGGCAATTTATCCGCCCCGCAACCTGATCGAAGGTCAGCTCGCCTCCGTCCCAAACAAAGGCGAGGCGGCTGCCGAAGGACCTTTCACCAATCCTGTCGATCAGTTCGCCGGCTATATTCAGACGCTCCGGTATCTCACGGTATCCCGGCGGAGGCGAGGGCTGGGGGCCGGTCATTTAAGCTTGCCGCGACCATGCGGAGGGTTGTCGTAAAAGGGGCCGCGATATTCCGCCGGGCGTTTGTCGAGAAAGGCGCGGATGCCCTCGATGCAGTCGCCGGTGCGGGTGATTTCCTGAATGGCGGCGAACTCGCGGGCCCAACCCGCGTCGGACCGGTTGTGGTTCCAGTACATCTTCACCAGGTCCTTGGCGTAACGGACGGAAAGGTACGGGTTCGACGCGATCTGGGCGGCGTAGGCGAATGTTTCGTCAAGCAGATCGTTGTGCGCGAAAACTTTCTCGACCAAACCGATGGCAAGCGCCTCGTTGGCGTCGATGATCTTGCCGGTGAGGATCATGTCGAGCGCCTTGCCGATGCCGACCAGCTTCGGCAAATTTCTGGCGCCGCCGGATTCGGGCAGGAACCCGGCAGGCACGGCAACTTCGCCCAGTTTCGCCTTATCCGAGGCAAAACGCAGATCGCACAGCGTGCAGATTTCGAGGCCGATACCGACCGCCGGGCCGTTGATCGCCGCAATCACGATGCATGGTAGGTCTTCGAACTTTCTGAAGGCGCGCTGTAATACCTGGTGGCGCAGATCGTTGAAGAAGTAACTGGCAATTTCCCTGTAGTCGCCGAAATTACCGAAATCGAAATCCTCCTCGCCGGCACCCAGCGGGCCGGCCTCCGACTTGAGATCGCCGCCAGCGGAAAATCCACGGCCCTCGCCGGTGATGATCATCACCTTAACGTTGCTGTTATGGGCGATCTCGTCGCACAGGATATCCAGTTCAACCCGCATGCGGACATCGATCGCGTTCAGAAAATCGGGACGGTTTAGGGTCAGCATACCGATCGACATTTCACCCGGCCGATTCGGATTTTTCCGGATTTCCCATTTTAGCGTCTTGTATTCCATCTTCTTCCTCCCCTGGAATTCAGATGCCGGCTTTCTCGGTAACAATTTACCAATAGGCGGGATGTTACATGTAATACCGCGCACTAAAATCCAGTTTTCAAAATTCTTTTCGGTCTTAGTGTTACCGTATCGGTCGCTGGCATACCAGGGCGCGGACCTCGGAGGAGGCACATGGCTGACGAGGGAAATAAGGTTTTCTGCTCACAGCATGTCTTGTCGGTATTTGATGCAGTGGACAGCTCCCGCCCAACGGCACTCGAATGGCGGCTTTTGGCTGCCTCGGCTAGAAGCCGTCATTCAGCGGCGGAAAATCTATGTCCGCTCATACGCCGAAACCGGACATTCCCGCCATAGCCGCTGGACAGGCAATACCGGGGACAAAATACCTGATTATTCCCTCCATGACAGTATACTTAATTATTGAAACACTATATCATTAATTAGGCTCAGGACCCATTAATTATTAATTCAGCATTTCACCGGATGATGTCCTTAGGACCTTTGGAGGGCATCAAATGAAAGACTTATTCTGGC
>JAYGEH010000339.1:0-3178 GCA_046582475.1 Rhodospirillales bacterium | reverse complement strand
AGCAGACCGCCGGCATTTTACCAATTCGCAGGTCTCTTTCCGATGTCGCTTCCCCCCTTATCTTCCGCCCGATCCAAGTAATCAAGGCAGTCGTCGGTCAGGAACACGCCGATCTTGCCGCCGGGTTTCTTGGCCTTGTTGTCCCGGTGAACCTCTTCTATGGAGAACACCTTCCTATAATAGTCCGCCAGTTTTTCCGGATCCTTGGCGACGATCGCCGGATGCCGGATTGTTCCTTTTGCCATGATGCGCTCCCCTTGCCGATTTGGTAGACTCTTAGCCTAGTTAACAACATTGTTCCGGTCTAGAATTTCGTTCAACATGTAAAGTAATAAGGAACGGGGCAAGGGGAGGGAACGCCATGGGGGAATCAGGGCAATTCGATTACATCATCGTCGGCGCCGGGTCCGCCGGCTGCGTGCTGGCCAACCGTTTGAGCGAAGATGCGGACAACCGGGTTTGCCTGATCGAGGCGGGGCCCAAGGACCGCTCGCCGCTGATCCACGTGCCGGCGGGCGTCGTTGCGCTGATGCGCCACCGGGTATTCAACTGGCGCTATGACACGGTGGCGCAAGGCGCCGCCGGTAACCGGCCCATTTACATTCCCCGCGGGCGTGCCCTCGGCGGCTCCAGCTCGATCAACGGCATGGTCTATATGCGCGGCCACCCCGCGGACTATGATGAGTGGGCGGACGCCGGTAACTTGGGATGGTCCTATGCCGAGGTACTGCCCTATTTCCGTAAATCCGAAAATAATGAGTCCCTGGGCGATTCTCCGTTCCACGGTAAAGGCGGTCTCCTCAACGTCTCCGACCACGGCCGCATCAACCCGATCACAAACGCCTTTCTGGACGCCGCCGAATCGCTGCAGCTTCCGCGCCGCGTCGATTTCAACGGCGACGACCAAGAGGGCTTCGCGACCCGCCAAGTCACCATCAAGAACGGGCGGCGCCATTCGGCGGCGGCGGCATTTCTGAAACCGGCGCGACACCGGCGCAATTTGGAGGTGATCACCGGTTGTCTGGCCAAACGGGTGATTTTCGACGGGCGCCGCGCAACCGGTATTGAATTGGAAGGCGGCAACCGAGCCTCGATCATCGAGGCGGACAAGGAGATCATCATTTCCGCCGGTGCCATCGGCTCACCGGCGCTGCTGCAGCGCTCGGGCGTCGGCGAGGGCGAGGCTTTGAAGGCGCATGGCATAGAGCCGGTTCACCACCTGCCCGGTGTCGGCGCGAACCTGCAGGACCACGCCGCCATCGGCATCCAGATAAAAAGCGCCAATGCGGTCAGCTATGGACTGTCGCTCCGCGCCGCGCCGCGTCTGGCCTTGGGCGCCATCGAATATCTCCTGTTCCGGCGGGGCTTTTACGCCGGCAGCATGATCGAGGGCGGCGGCTTTGTGCGCTCAGCGCCGGGGCTGGGCCGCTCGGACATCCAATTCACCTTTCTGCCGGGCCTCCGGAACGCCAAGGGCGGCGTTCTCGGCGCCGGCCACGGCTACACCGTGACCGTGGTCCTGTTGCGCCCCGAGAGCCGCGGCGGGGTTACAATCCAGGACGCCCAGGCGGCATCGGCACCGCTCATCGATCCCCGCTTTTTCTCGGAGCCCGCCGATATCGTTACCCTGGCGCGTGGTTTCAAGCTGGGCCGGCGCATCATGCACGCGCCGCCGCTGGCGTCCTACAACAAGGCCGAAATCAGGCCCGGTCCGGAAGTCCAGTCTGATCAAGAGATCGCCGATTACATCCGAAATTTTTCGGCTACCGTTTTCCATCCGGTCGGCACCTGCGCCATGGGCAGCGGCGCCGGGGCCGTGGTGAATGCCGAGCTCCGCGTCCATGGCATCCAGGATTTGCGCGTTGTAGACGCGTCGGTCATGCCGACGATTACCGGCGGCAACACCAACGCGCCGACCATCATGATCGCTGAAAAAGCGTCCGATATGATCCTTGGGCGGCCGGCCCCGGCGGCGGCCAACGTGGTCATCGAAAACGGCCGCGCCCGCATCACCGTTTGAGAAAACTTACCGGGAATAACGCTCTGTTGTACGGCTGGCGCATATTGTTTATAGGTAAAGCATATCGGTCATCAGCAAGGTGATCGAAATGTTCCCGGGGAGGAAATTCATTATGAAAAAATTACTGGCAATTACCGCCTCCACCATGGTGCTGATGGCGGCGGCGTTGGTGCTTAACGGTCCGGCGGCGGCGAAAACCTTCTAGCTTGGCCTGACCGCTCCGTTCACCGGCCCGTTCGCGGTTTGGGGCAAACAGTTCCAGCAATCGGTCGAAGCCTTTCAAGCCAAAATCGGCGATACGGTTAACGGCACCAAGGTCGAAGTGGTCTACCGCGACGCCGGCGGCCCGAACCCGGCCAAATCCAAGCAATTGGCCGAGGAATTGGTGTTGCGGGAAAAAGTCGACATGCTGGTCGGCTACGCCTTTACCCCCAACGCCATGGCGGTAGGCAAGGTCGCGACCCAATCAAAAACCCCGGTGTTCATCATGAACGCGGCCACCGGCCGCGCCACGCGCGGATCGGAATATTATGTGCGTGTTTCCATGACCCTGCCGCAGATGGTCTCGCCAATCGGCGCCTGGGCTGTCAAAAACTGCATCAAGAAGGTTTACACATTGATCAGCGATTATGCGCCTGGCCATGACGCCGAAATCTTCTTTTCGAAAAACTTTAAAAAGGCCGGCGGTACGGTCGTCGGCGGCGCCCGCATGCCTCTCTCGACCACCGATTTCTCGGTCTATGTGGAAAAGGCGCTGCAAGCCAAGCCCGATGCGCTTTATACCAACGAGCATTAATAAGAACCCATGTGCCCATTGTCGCCTGCCGATAGACATGATCCTCCAAGGTTGATCAATAAGCTGGTTCCAGGCGAAGCAGCAGTGGTCGACGATATCTTCGTGTGATTTAAATATACGGTTGGACAGCCAGTTATCGCGCATGAACTGCCAGATGTTTTCGACCGGGTTCAGCTCTGGCGACCTTGGTGGCAGGGGCATGAGCGTGATGTTGGGCGGGATTATCAATTTGTCCGTGGTATGCCATCCGGCACGGTCCACGATGAGGATGGCATGGGCGCCCGGTGTCACCTGAAACGAGATTTCATCAAGATGCCATTGCATGGCCTGGGTGTTGCAGCGCGGCAGAACGAGGGCCGCGC
>JAYGEH010000165.1:0-4482 GCA_046582475.1 Rhodospirillales bacterium | reverse complement strand
AAAAACCATTTGGAGGTTCTGGCCGAAGCCGCCCACTACGCGTTGGCCGATGCCGGGCTCGGCATGCGGGACGTGGACGGCTTGTTCGTCGCGTCCATGGGGCGGGTCTTCCACCCCCTGCACGCCGCCGAATATCTGGGCATCCGGCCGAGCGTCATCGACGGCACCAATGTGGGCGGCTCGTCGTTCGTCAACTGCGTCCAGTCGGCGGCGATGGCTATTAAAACCGGCGTCTGCAACGTGGCGCTGATCGCCTACGGCTCGACCAGCCGTTCCAACCGCAAGCGCAAGTTCCGCGACGGCAATCCCAACGCCGGCGCCTTTCACAGCTCCGAATACAATCCCCGCAATCCGATCATCTCCTATGCCTTCGCGGCGGCGCGCCACATGCATGAGTACGGCACGTCCCGCGAAAACCTGGCCCAGGTGGCGGTATCGACGCGGCAATGGGCGATGAAAAATCCGCGCGCCGAAATGCGCGATCCGTTGACCATCGAAGACGTGATGGGGGGGCGCATGATCTGCGATCCGCTGACCCTGTTCGATTGCTGCCTGGTGTCCGACGCCGGCGCCGCCATCGTCATGGTGGCGGCCGGGCGGGCCAAGGATTTCCCGCAAGTTCCGGTGTATCTGTTGGGCATCGGATCGGCCACCAGCCACGACCAGATCGCGCAAATGCCGGACGTGACGGTGACCCCGGCGGCGCAATCGGGCCCGCGCGCCTTCGCAATGGCGGGGCTCAAGCCCAGCGATATCGACGTCGCCGAATTTTACGACGCCTTCACCATCAACACCATCCTGTTCCTGGAAGACCTGGGCTTTTGTGAAAAAGGCGAGGGCGGCGCCTTCGTCGGCGACGGCAATATCGGGCCCGGCGGCTCGCTGCCGGTCAACACCAACGGCGGCGGCCTGTCCTGCGTGCATCCCGGCATGTACGGCATGTTCGTCACCATCGAGGCGGTAGACCAGTTGCGCGGGTCTTGCGGCGCGCGCCAGATCGACGGCGCCACCATCGCGCTCGCCAACGGCAATGGCGGCGTGCTTTCCAGCCAGGTCACGGCCATCTACGGCACCGAGGCGGCGCTCTGATGGTTGCGGCAAGCCAGAACCTGCCGGGATGGGAAGGCGGTCCCGTCGATCCGGTCACCTGGCGGCGGGTCGCCAAGAGGGGCCTCACCGCCCACGATCCGGACAAGGCCTGCCAAGGCTACACTTTGTATGCGCCCTTGAACGACACCAACGCGGTCTTGCTGATCGATATGGACGGCAACGAGGTGCATCGCTGGAACCTGGGTTGCCAGCCGGGCAACTACGGCTACCTGCTGCCGGGCGGCAATCTGTTCGTAAACGCCAAGATCGATGATGATCTGTGGTTCTGGACGCCCACCTATTCTTTGTTCAAGGGCGGCGCGCTCAGGGAATATGACTGGGACGGTAATATCGTCTGGGAACATATCGATTTGCACCACCACCACGACGGCCGCCGCCTGCCCCATGGCGGCGCCATGTATCTGTCGGCGGAGCAACTCTCCGAGAAACAGGCGGGATCGGTAAAGGGCGGCGGCCCGGCGATGGACCATATGCTCGCCGACGTGGTCAAGGAAGTGGATGCAAACGGCAAGCTTTTGTGGCAATGGCGCGCGGCGGAGCATCTGGATACGGAGCTCGATATCTTGCCGGAGAGCTGCAACCGCTGGGAATGGACCCACTTCAACGCCGCCTTCCCGCTGGATGAGGCGCGGGTGATGATGAGCTCGCGCCAATTATCGCGCATCTTCATTGTCGAGAAATCCACCGGCAAGGTGCTCGAGCGTTTCGGCCCCGGCCCGTTTTTCGGCCAGCACGATCCGCACCTCTTGGCCAACGGCAATGTCCTGATCTTCGACAATGGCAGCTACCGGGACAAGGGCGCCGGCGCCCTGGTGCATTCCCGGGTCATCGAGTTCGATATGAAAACCCAGAAGGTGGTTTGGGAATATAAAGACGCGCCCCTGTACCTGTTTCAAAGCTCCTTCCTGTCGGGCGCCGAAGTTTTGCCCAACGGCAACATATTGGTCGCCGAGGGCGCCCGCGGCCGTATCTTCCAGATCACCCGGGACGGCGAAGTGGTGTGGGAATTCATCAATCCCTATTTCGATAAAAACGGCGTCGGCCAGATTTGGAACTGCGTCCAGGAAGCCAAATTCTACACCGCCGATCAGCTGCCGAATTTGGCTTAGGAGAGAATTACCAAGACATCCTATTCGACGAGATATTGCTTGCCCATTTATATGACCAGTCCTTTTCCCGCTGCATCGCGATTGCCAGCTATTTCATGACAGTATACTTAATTATTGAAATTCTATAACAATAATCAAAAATACTGTCATGAAATAGCGGAGCGGCTGTACCGCGCCCGGCGAGGTTCATTGCGCCTACGAAAACCAGCGCGGCACCGGTCAGGTTCAATTCCTGTTTCCCCTCGAGGGCAACCATTGATAGTGGGTTCGGCGATGTGGAATTGACCTTTGAATAGCCACGGGCAATCATGGCCATAACGATTCCCTGAAACGGCAACCACGCTTGGCGCCGGCCTCCATGGCCGATGCCGGGATGAATACAAGATGGCGACAAATGCCGATACGCCCGAAAGCGATGCGGGCCGCCAGGCCGGCGGCTGGTCCGATATCCTAAGCGGACAGCTTGCCGTCTACACTCTTCTGTTGACCATGGGCACCATCCTGTTCGCCGTCAACTCGTTCGTGGTTTCGACCATCATGCCTTCGATCACCGCCGAGATTGGCGGCATGCAATATTATTCCTGGTCGTTTTCGCTGTTCGCGGTCGGCTCGGTCATCGGCGGCGCCAGCGCCGGACCGGTGCGCGAAGCGCTCGGCGACCGGATGTCCTATGTGGGAGCCGGATTGATTATGGTGATCGGCCTGGCCGGCGCCGCCGTTGCCGACGATATGCTGGTTCTCGTATTCTGGCGTTTTTTCCAGGGTCTCGGCGGCGGCGCCATCCTCGCGCAAAGCTACGGCTTGGTCGGCTCCATGTATCCGGAGCATTTGCGCGGGCGCATCCTGAGCCTGATATCCACCGCCTGGGGCGTCGCCACCCTGATCGGGCCGGGCTTCGGCGGCATCTTCGCGGAACTGGGAATTTGGCGCGGCGCCTTCTGGAGCCTCGGCGGCGTCAGCCTATTGGTAACCCTGGCGGCCTGGAAGATTATCCGCCGCACCGAGGGACACGGCAGGCTATCGGCAATACCCTACCGGCGGCTGTTGCTGTTGGGCGGCTCGGTGCTGCTTTTGAGCCTGACTTCGCAGGTTGCCGAAAATACCATGCGCGGTTTGTTGATCGCCGTATCGGTCCTGTTGGCGGTGCTGGTCTTTCGCCTCGATAGCCGCGCCGAAAAGACGATGCTACCTAGAAAAGCGATGAATATGTTCGTGGCGATGGGCATGGCCTATTGGGCGATACTGCTGTCCACGGTCGTGCTGATTTTCCTCAACGTCTATTCGACCCTGTTCCTACAGGTCCTGCACGGCGCATCGCCCTTGGTGGCCGCCTATCTGGCGGCGCTCATGTCCCTGGCCTGGACCGGCGGCGCTTTCATCGTCGCCACCTGGACCGGCCGGCGCGAATTGATGGCCATCCTTTTGGGCATGATCCTGATGCTGATCGGAACCGCAGGGCTGGCCTTGTTCGTGGCTTCGGGGCCGATTGTCTATTTGTCGCTGGCCTTTATGGCCATCGGTTTCGGTACCGGACTGTTCAATAATCCCCTGATCCAGCGCGCCATCGCCGCCGCCGATGACGACGAGCGCCACATCGCCGGCGCCGCCATACAGACAATCCGCACGGTGGCCTTTTCCTTCGGCGCGGCCCTGGCCGGGCTGATCGCCACCATCGCCGGTCTCGGCCAGGTTCCGGAGCCGGCGATCCTCGCCAACGCCATGAATTGGGTCTATGGCATCAATGTGATTTTCGCCGTCCTGGCCCTCGTAGTCACCGTACCCCTGTGTATCCAGGCGCGGAGCGTCACTGCCCAGTCGGCCAGGACCGCCGAATAGCATGAATTCCGGCCCATCCAGCGAGCCCGGCGAGCCGAAAAAAAACAAGCTGGGCGGATTTGTTCCGGGGCGGGCTGGCCCGCTACACCATCACCCTCAATCTCGGCGTTTTGTTGTTTGGCACCAACGTCTATCTGATCCATGGGGCGCCCATTGATGCGGCAGTGGATGGTGATACCGTTCGCCTCGACGTTGAAATCTGAACCCGTTGCCATCATGCGCGCCCCGTGCTGTACTCGGCAGAATCTATGACCCACGCGGGTCCGCCAATTGTCAATTCGCCGTTGCGGGGATCGATGATGACGTTTCACGTAACCAAGCTCGCCGAAAGTCTGGGCGCCGAGATCACCGGGCTGGATCTGCGCCAGCCGTTCGACGGCGAAACCCTGGCAGCCGTGCGCGCCGCCTGGCTGGACAATCTGGTGCT
>JAYGEH010000145.1:0-2283 GCA_046582475.1 Rhodospirillales bacterium | reverse complement strand
CAGCATGCCCGAATAGGGCGTGTGCACGTCGCGTGCGATGACCGTTAGGCGGACGCCGGGCAGCGGGTTCATGCCGAACTTCTTGAGCACGGTCACATGACTGTGCCCGCCGCCGATGAGCACAAGGTCTTTGAGGATGGCCTCTTGGCTGGATTTCATCTTGTCACCTCTCGGTTCGTCCCTGGGCGCGCCCGGCCTGATAACTCAATGTCGGCGCCACCTCAGGGGAATCCACGAGGTGCATAAAAGGAATATTGATTGGCAAGGTCGCGTTCACTCGGGATTCCAGATCGGAAGCCCATCACGGTTGCCCCACTCCTGCCAGGAACCGACATAATTTCGTATGCGGGGATAATCGAGCAGACGAAGCGCCAGATAGGCATGGGCGGAACGGTATCCGGTGTTGCAGTAAAGCGTGATCTCCTTGTCGGGTGTGGCAGCAAGGGTCTCGAAGGCCTCGCGCAGTTGATCCGCGGACTTCATACAGCCGCTATCGTGGTCGTACAGGTCCTCCCAATCCCGGTGTTTGGCGCCGGGTATGGCGCCGCCGTGGCGGGCCCGTTTGTCCGTTCCCACGAATTCCTCGCGGCTGCGGATGTCGACGATAACGCAGTCGGGATCGTCAATTGCGTCAAGAATGCTGCTGTAGGTCGCCACCGTTTCCTCTACCGGGTTGAATGCGAACTTGACGGGCTTCGGCGGGTCGCCTTCGGTATCCACCGCCAGGCCGGCCGCCGACCAGGCGGCTATTCCACCGTCCAATACATGCACATCGCCATGGCCGAGATATTCTGCGAACCAGAACCCCCGGGCCACACAATAATCGGTGAACTCGCCGGAGAAGACGATGGTATCGCTCTCCCGGACCCCGCGCCAACCCAACAGGTCGGCCCACATGCGCGTGAAGGAAGCCAGTGGCGCGGGGTCGGTGTCATCGGTGTTGACGCAATAGAGATCGAAGTGCCGTGCGCCGGAAATGTGGCCCTTCGCGAATATCTCGGCGGGGCGGGTATCTATAATCGCGAGACCCGATTGCCCTAGCCGTTCCCGCAGAGTTTCGGGTGACCACAACAAATCCGGATTGGCGTAACCGCGCGCCGCGATGTCCATTGGTTACTCCCTTCAACTGATATTTCCCAGATTAATCCGCAAACGAGGCCCGATGATAAAAAAACAGGCCGCCTAAAAGTCCGCATGTGACCCTTAGCGGACCTTTACCGCGTCAAGATATTCCTTGAGTACGACCGCCCCATTGCGAAACACATCTTTGGCCGCGAAGATGAATGTCACCCATTCCCCTGAGCAAAGTTCCCAGAGGGAACTCACCGCCGATCGGTTTGCGTTTAGTTCTAGCCGATAGCGGGTTCGGAACCCCTGCCATCGCGCGGAGCGATGTCCAAACCAAGTTCGTAGCTCAGAGGTTGGAGCGACATCCTTCACCCAGTGATCAATCGCGGCGTCGGCTTTTGTTAGTCCACGTGGCCACAAGCGTTCAACAAGAATGCGCACACCATCATCGGCAGAGGCCTTTTCATAAACACGTTTGAGTCTGATTTGTGTAGACGGCATAACCAAATCCAATTGTGAGTAATGCACCATTTGACCCAAAGCGGCAATTTGCGAATTCGCGGCTAAATCGGTAGCCCGGGCCTTGGGTAACCAGCGAGAGTTTATTTTGCTGCTTTGAGATAGGCTGTTATGGCGCTCCAGTAGTGGCTTTTCCACCCTTGGGTGATGCCCTTGGTGGCGGACCGGGGGACGCCAGTATGGGTGAAACGGAGTTTTGTTTTGCCCCGCGGCGCGCCAGCCAGTTTGAAAGTGGCGATGGACCAGGTGTCCTTGGGCCAACTTTTGGCCCGCCACGCCTGAACAATCAGTTTGCCCTTCACGGTTTCCAGGGTCACGCCGGTCAGGTGTCCGCCATAACAACTAAATGCACCACCGGGTTTGCGGCTAATTTTCGCAGGAGCGCCGGTGAAGGCTCTGTGCTTCCGCGAATCCATCAGCATTTTCAAGATAATACCCGGCCGAGCGTTAAACGTTACTGTCTGTTTGATATCCTGAGCTATCTTTCCGATCCCTTTGTGCTTGTCTGAATGGCGAGAGTTTATCAATTACCTGACGGAGACCGGATACAAAGTATACAAGGACAAGCGACCAAATTCAGCCTTGCATGAGGGGTCTTTGGGCTGGGTGACGGTTGCCGTGGCTCCCCCATCAGATAGCAGATGTCCGCTTTTGGCTATTAACGGACATTCCGGCCCCCCCTAAATTACTTCCGCT
>JAYGEH010000471.1:0-2470 GCA_046582475.1 Rhodospirillales bacterium | reverse complement strand
TCCACATCGTGATCGAAGGCGGCGTCCGATAAATCGTGCAAGGTTATGGTGCCGAACAGCTCGCCATTTTCCTTGACCACGAACAACTCGCCGGTTTCCGATTCCTGCAAGGCGGCGCGAATTTCGGGTAGGGCAGCGCCGATCAATATGATTTCGCTTTCGGTGCGCATGGTGCGGCGCACCGATAACCCTCGCAACAGCGCCGCTTCAAAGCCGCCCTTGAGATCGAGCCCGGCCCGCTCCAATTGCCAATTGAAGAAGGATTTGCCCTGAAACTGCTGGGTGATGATCGACGATATGACCACCGCCAGCATGACGCCGATGGTCAGCGGATAATCGTCGGTCAGTTCAAACACGATCAGCGTCGTCGATATGGGCGCGCCCAGAACCGCTGCCGCGACCGCGCCCATGCCGATAATGGTGTAGGCGCCGGCGCCCGACGACAATTCGGGAAAGATCGAGGTGACGACGACGCCATAGGCGCCGCCGAGCATGGCGCCGATCATCAAGGATGGCGTAAACACGACGCCGCCGAAGCCGGTGCCGATGCTGATCGCCGTGGTGAAAGTCTTGACCACCACCAGCACGATCAGTAAAGCCAGCGGAAATACCTCGTTCAAGGCCAGGTCGGTGGCTTCGTAGCCAACGCCGAGAACCTGCGGAAAGACGATGGCCACCAACCCGACGATGAAGCCGCCAACTGCCGGGCGCGTCCAAGCAGGGCCCGGCAGTTTTGCCGCCGTATCTTCGGTCAGCATGGTGGCGCGCATGAACATGATCGCCATCACGCCCGACAGCACGCCGAGGCCGACGACGGCGGGAAATTCCAGAAACGACGCCAGCGACTGCTCCTGAATTTCGAAGGCTGGAAAATCGCCGAACACAACGCGGGAAACGATGGTGCCGACGACGCTGGCGATGACGATCGGCGCAAAGGCCGAGAACGCGAAATGGCCGACCACCACTTCGTGGGCGAACAAGGCGCCAGCGATGGGCGCGTTGAACGATGCCGGCGCGCATCGACATGCGGGCGCCGCGAAGGGCGCTCGCCTCGATCACCTTGGCGACGCCTTGGGGACGGCGCCCGGGGATGGCAAGGTGAATAAAAATGCCAACCACAAGCCCGCCGAAGGTGGTCACCGACAAGATGTGCCACCAGGGAAGCTGGCTGGCATATTCGATCAGACTTTCAGAGCCGGTGCCGAAGGACAGCGATTGAACCAGAGTGATCCCCTGGCGCAGCGCCACCGTTCCCAATCCCGCCAGGGCGCCGACCAGCACCGCCAGAACGGCCAATATCAGTTGGTCGTTGCGGATAAGCCGGCGAACGCGCATGAGCACGCGGCTCGGCCTCAAGGCTGGAAATTTCAGCATGGTTCCCCGTCCATGGCCGTATTCGGCGCGCCGAAACTTTGCTCTAGCCGCCAACCGCCATTTTTTGCTCGGGAATGTCTTTTTCGGAAACCACCCGGTTGCGGCCCGTTTGCTTGGCGGTATAAAGCGCAATATCGGCGCGTTCGATAAAATCGGTCAACGCTTCACCCGGCACATAGATTGCGGCGCCTACCGAAAGCGTGGTGCCGCCAAGCTTTTTGCCGGTGGTGCGGTTGACGATGTTCTTTTTCGCGATCCGGTCGCGGATAAGCTCGCCAACGGCCAGGGCGTCATCCAAATCGCTGCCCGGCATCACCACCACAAACTCCTCACCGCCGTAGCGCGCCGCCACATCGTGGGTCTTGATGCTTTCGGTCAAAACCAAGGCCAGCAGTTTGAGCACCTTATCACCGGTCTGATGCCCGTAATTATCATTGAATTTCTTGAAGTAATCGATATCCAGCATCAACAGGCATAACGGATCGCCGCTTTCCATGGCATGAGACGCGGTTTCGCGCATGGTCATGTCGAACAGTTTGCGGTTGGCGAGGCCGGTCAGACCATCGGTCGAGGCTTCGCGCCTTGTGATCTCGATTTCTTTGCGCAATTGGACGACCTCGTCCGAGGTCGAGGCCAGCCGTATTTCAAGCGCGTGGGTGTGTTTTTCCATCTGCTGGCTGGCGCCGATGATACCCTGGATAATGTCACGCGCCTGATTGTCCTGCGCGGCGTTCTCCAAGGCGCCGGTGGCGTCGGCCAAATGCTCGCCGAACTGGGCGGCGCCCTCGCCGGCTTCGTTCAAATATTCCGCCGCGCGCTTGATCACCCCTTCCAATTTGGTGGTCGCCGAAGCCACGCTTTTGTCCTCGGATTCGTGGGTGAAGAAGCGCTCGAACAGATTGGCGCTCACCGACGGCGTAAATTCCTGACCATTGTCGGTCAGAATATCAACGGTGCGTTTCAAATCGGGATAGGTGCCGGCGCAATAGTGAAACCAGACCGTAAAATTATCGGGCAGCGCCGGAATGTCCTTTTCCCGCATCCATGCCATTGCCTTATCGACGGATTTATTTGCATCGCTCATGGCTAGGCGATT
>JAYGEH010000032.1:0-3970 GCA_046582475.1 Rhodospirillales bacterium | reverse complement strand
GACGCGACTTCTGGCGGTACAAAGCGTGGATATCGTATTATTTCCTTTCGCTGCCGATCCAGCACCAGCAACCGTGGCAGCGTGGAGCGCGTGGGCCCGGCCTTTTCTGCAGGCAAGATGTAGTGAGAATGGTGTGTTTGGTGTCGCGAGTAATTATGTTGGGCGCGTTGAATGCTTGGGCACCGAACAGGTCTTTCCGGGCGGCGGAATGGTTCTGGATCCTCGGGGAGAAATATTGGCAGAATCGTCGACTCCAACGGGACAACCTGGGATGATAATAGCCGACCTTGATGCGTCAGACTTACAGGCAGCCAGAGCGGAACCGGAATATGCATTTCGCTACCGGCGACCGGAATTGTATCATTCCCTGACCGTGGAAACACACCCCACCGACTCCCTCCGCAAACACGGCGGCAAGACGGGTGAAGAATTGAAAGCTGAAGTGAAATGAAACAACTACTCACAACAATCGCAGCCGTGCTTCTGGTGGGGAGCGGGAAATCGGCGCAGCCAGAACCGATTCACAATGCTTCACAAGATGGCGATATCGAAGGAGTTCAAGAGCAATTTGATGCCAAAGCAGATGTGAATGCGGTAAGGATTCGTGAGGATCAGGCCGCCTCAGACGAGTTCTACAAACCGGGGCTCGTCCAGAAAATCTTACTAACGATCTCCGCACCTGATATGGAACGAATGAGGCGGGCTCTTCCTGAGCGTCGATACGTGCCCGCCACACTGCGCTGGAGGGATATCCTCATGGAAAACGTCGCCGTTCGCTACAAGGGGAACAGCTCTTCCTCGCCTCGCCAACGCCACAAGCGAAGCTATTTGATCAAGGTCAATGAATATAAAAAAGACTCTCGGTTTTTCGGACTGCGTCGCATCGCGTTGGATAATGGAGTCCAATTCGGCAGCCTCTTTAGCGAACCCATTATCACGGGCATCCTTCGAGACTTGGACGTGCCAGCCTCACGCTGCAATTACGCCAAGCTTTATATTAATGACCGGTATCAAGGGGTTTTTGTCAATGTCGAGCGAATTGACGAATCCTTTATCGAATCCCGTTTCGAGCCACCCATAGGCCCCCTGTTCAAAGTTGATGAAGGCGGACCCGGATGCAATCTTGCCTATCTCGGGAATGATACGGGGATCTACCGGAAAGCATTTGAGTCAAAAACCGATCCAGCTGAACAGGCCCACGACGACCTTATTCGATTCATACAGGCACTCGCCATGAAAAACCCGGCAACATATCCAGAAACACTGGGTGACATCTTGGCGTTCAACGAGTTTCTGAAAACCATGGCGGTGATGCTTTTTGCCGGGGCGTTCGATCAACTCACCGGATGGAACCCACACAATTACTATTTATATCAGGATTCAAACGCGGGTCGATGGCATTATATTCCATGGGATCTGGATGTCGGGTTCGCCGATCATGCCTTCGGAAGGATTCCCGTGATTGAGGGATGGAACGCTGCATGGCCCATCCCCGGCGGACCGCCCAAACCGTTTCTTGAAAACATTGTCTCAAATCCGAAGCTACTGGAAAAATACCGAGAGGTTGCATCTCAGATTTTGGAAACATACTTTAAACCCAATCAACTGCATCAAAAAGTGGATGATCTTTATGCCTTGATCAAAAAGGACTTGGCCTCGGAGCCGCATCCACCAAGACGCGTCACCAATCCGAAAGACACCGGTTATGACGACATTGTCTCATCGATAAAGGATTTCATAAGCAAGCGTTACCAACTGGCTCGGCATCAATTGGATCAACCGGGGCCTCGCCCTAAGCCCCCCACTTCCAGGCCGCAACATCGAGAGCCTCAACCCGGTTCCTTGGCCGGAGCCCCCAGCGAACTGCGGGTAGTTTTGCGCAACGAAGACTCGATCCGATTAAAGTGGAAAGACAATGCCACAGGCGAGGCCGGCCACATCGTCCAACGAGCCGCAGGCAATGCCGGTGGCGCATTCCAGAATTATATCGGACTACAGGGAAGCGCTGTGACGCACACAATCGACCAGAAAATCGATCCGAGTGCCACCTATCGTTACCGAATCTACGCCGTCTTCCCAACCAACCTAGGTCCTGACGGTTCCAAACCTTCTAATGTCGTCGTCTCCTCATCACCCTCCAAATCCGGCAGAGTTCAACAAGATCACCCTGAAGAATTGAAAGTCGGAACGAAGAAATGAAAACCATATCAAAACGAGCATCCACGCTCATTCAACTGCTGGTGGTTGTTGCCTCCCTGCTGACAACCGGGTTTTGGCACTCTTCAGCCTTTGCCCAGGACTCAAATGGCACAAAGGAAAACTTTGATCCCAAGTCGGATATAATCTCACTTCATTACGACCACGCGCCGGATCGGGATGACGGCCACAGCGCCGCCGCAGATCGAACAATCCTTGAAATACTTCAGGACAGGGATTGGATCAGGAAACACACGATTGCCGTGTCTGGGGCTTACGGTAAAAACAAGGGGAAGTTCAATGCCAAGTCGGGCGCTGTGATGGACGCCGTTTGGAAGGACTGTGGTGGCTGGATTTCAGCTCACCGGGACTGGGATGGCACGGTCGCAGAACTGGCCATGCGCTGGGGTGCCGTGCTCAAGGCCGGGGGCGATGTCTGGGTTAAGGAAGGAGGGCAGTCGGACATCACCGCCGATGTCGTGCGCAGGCTCAAGAAGCAGCTGTTGGGAGTGGATACGACAAGCCGGATTCACATTGTTCAGCACAGCAACTGGAATGAAAATCAAACGGGTGATCAGGCCCTGGCCTATAGCAAAAAGAACACGCACTACATCCGCATCCGCGATGCGAACCGCTACCTCAACCGCAAGGGCGGTGATGCCTCTTTTGTGAAGGCTGTCAAGGGCCATCCGGTCTTTGGCTCGGCGTGGAAAGCGGCGTTTGACTACTACAACCCGGAGAAGCGGCTGGATTTTTCCGACACGGGCGAACTGATGCACATGCTTGGCCTGGGAGAAATCGGGATTGAAGCCTTCCAGAAACGGTTCCTGTCATCCTCAACCAACCCGTGAATAGGATGAAGCAGCCAATGCTCGTGAACCCTTCGACCTCCTCCGCAAACACGGCGGCAAGACCGGTTCTGAGAAGCATCACGACTTCACCTTTCAGTTTTCGGTTTGATACCGAACCGAACCGCAGCTACAGCATTGAAGGTTCGTCAGACTTGAAGGCGTGGGGAGTGGTTAAGACCTACAACGGGACAGGAACAATGATCCAGTTTGTGGATGAGAGGGATCAGGTTTTTCCGCAGATTTACTATCGGGTGAGGGTGGCCGAATAGACCTCATTTGCAATATTTTGTGAGAGGCCAAATCCATTAATACTCAAGACCCGTCCCTAAATCTGCGACCCCCTCCCCCCCCATCTGATTTCTTTTCCAGGGCGGTTTCTGTTTTTACCTTCAGATAGTCAAGTGTCCGGTCGGGGTCCACTTCCCTGGCGTCGATCATCCTGGAGAGCGCCTTCATTTCAGGTTCATCCGCCAGATTATCGGCCTCCGGATCTGGGCTGTTGTTACCCATCGGACGAAGGGTAACAGAATCCTGCCTCTTTTTTGCCCTGTTCATGCTGCTATTCGCTCCCTTTCGATGATTGCCGAGACAGTCTTGGGGTTCCAATGCTTGCGTCGGGTTTTGGTGCGGTAACCTTGGGATTCCAGTTCTTCTGCAATCCTACGAAGCGAGTGGCCCTTGCCTCGAAGCTCGCGGATCAACGCAATGGCTTCCTGTTCAGACTCGTGTGGCACAAGGCGGCCGGCTTTAAGCCGGTAACCATAGGGCACATCCCCGCCGGTCTTTTCTCCATTGGCACGCTTGTAAGCTAGGGCAACACGGGTGCGTTCGCTGACCTGGTCCCGTTCAAACTCAGACAGCACGGCTAACATCCTGAATACCATCTTCCCAGCGGCGGTGGTCGTATCAATCTTCTCTGAGAG
>JAYGEH010000566.1:0-4686 GCA_046582475.1 Rhodospirillales bacterium | reverse complement strand
TACCCCGCTTGGCCAACTCGTCCTTGGCCACGTGGGCGGCGAACTTGACGCTGTGCAGGTGCGACAGGCTGCCCTGCCATTTGGCAAACGGCGTGCTCCAATAAGCGCCGTAGGGAATTTGCGCGGCAAAGGTCATGGACTGTCCTCCTCGGGACTAAAGGCCCGCTGGCTCATATCGTTTACAGGCTAGCATGGCAATGTTACGCCATCTCTCAAAGGAGTTTAAGCCATGAATGACGAAGTCGACGCCAAGCGGGTTGCCGCCAAAATCGATCTCACCGGCCAGGTTGCCCTGGTCACCGGCGCCGGCAAGGGGCTCGGGCGCGCCTCCGCATTGACCCTGGCCGAAGCCGGCGCCCATGTCATCGGCGTGGCGCGGACGCTGGCCGACCTCGAAAGCCTCAAAGCCCATCATCCGGAGCGCATTGAGGCCTGGGCCGAAGATGTCCTGGAAGACCGGCTCTACGCCCGTATCGAGGCCCTGGACCGGCTCGATATCGCGGTCACCAGCGCCGGCGGCAACAAGCCGGAACCGATGATCCAAGTCACCACCGAGACCATCGATTGGATGATCGGTCTGAACCTCAAAGCCGTCTTCCGCACCGGCCAGAGCGCGGCGCGGGTGATGCTGCGCCATGGCTCCGGCTCGATCATCCATATCTCCTCGCAAATGGGCCATGTGGGCGCCCCGGGCCGCACCCTTTACTGCGCCACCAAGCACGGGGTCGAGGGGCTGACCAAGGCCATGGGCGTCGAGCTGGCACCGGACGGCATCCGCGTCAACTCGGTCGCCGCCACCTTCGTCGATACGCCCATGACCCGGCCCATGTTCGAGAACCAAGAATTCCGCGACACCGTGCTCGGCAATATCGCCGCCGGGCGTCTGGCGTCGATCGAAGACGTCGCCGCCGCGGTCCTCTATCTGGCCTCGCCGGGCGCCGCCATGGTGACCGGCACCAGCCTTCGCGTCGATGGCGGCTGGACGGCTTGGTAGAAATTTCATCATTCAGATCAATCTCTTGCCGCCGAACCGCTCCAACCATTTGGGCAGTGCGTCCTCGTTGACCACATGGTCGGGCACCTCGCCCTTCAAGACCGCGTAGACCACGTCCTCGACCCATGGAATGGCGTGGCCCAAGCCGGTGCCGTGGTTGGCGGTTATCATATGCGGCGACAGCAATACCTTGTCGCCGAGGCCGAGGATCGGCGATTGCGGGTCCGGCGGTTCTTCCGGCAACACGTCGAGGGCGGCGCCGGCGATCTGGTCCGCCTCCAGGGCGTCGAACAACGCATCCACATCGACGATCGGGCCTCTGGCCGCATTGACCAAGATGGCGCTGGACTTCATCTGGCCCAGTTCTTTTGCGCCGATCAAATTGGTGGTCTCCTTGGTCAGGTTGCAATGGGTGGTGACCACGTCGGATTCCCTGAGTAGGGTTTCCATGTCCACCGGCGTGGCGTTGTGGTGCACGAATTTGGACTCGTCCACATAGGGATCGCAGGCCAGGATTTTTATGCGCCAGGGCTGAAACAGATCGGCCAGGCGCCCGCCGATGCGGCCCAGGCCGATAATGCCGAGGGTGATGCCCGCATAGCCATCCAGGCGCGGCCCGATATAGGTGCCGGCCAGCTTCATATCGCGCCAGCCGCCTTCCTTCACGTGACGGTCCTTTTCGCGCACCTGCTTGAGCATGGTCAGGATGAAGGCAAAGGTGCCCTCGGCGACGCCGGCCCAGTTGGGCTCGGTCGGGCTGTGGGTGATCAGGATGCCGATCTCGGTGGCGGCGTCCATATCCACATTGTCATAGCCCACCGTGTAAAAGGCGATGGCGCGGAGGTTCGGTGAATTTTCCAGGCTCGCCCGGGTCAAATCCTTGGAGCGGCTGGAAATGCCGACGCCGATATCGGCATCAGAATCGAACATTACTTCGCTGCGTTCGCGGCGGTTGGCGGCGCTGGCCCAGGCTTCATCGGGCACGATCACCTCGATGCCCTTGGCGCGCATGCGCTGGTAACTGTCGCCATCCTCATCGACGGGCTGAAAAACATCGGCAATCGCTTTTGCCATTAATCGTGCCTCCCCTTGTCTATGCCTTGGCCGGTTGCCCGCATTTTCATATCAGGTTAATCCGGGATTGTCGCAAGCCTTTATAACGGGAATAATGGCGTCCAAGGGACGAGCGCAAAGTCCCGCATCCAATCTTGAGGGACGCAACCCATGCCCGACAGTCCGACGCCAGACCAATCCGGTTCCAACCTCGCCGTCTGGGGCAGCGACGTGATCGCATCGGCCATCCGCGAGCAGGGTTTTCCCTATGTCTGCCTGAACCCGGGCGCCAGCTACCGGGGCCTGCATGACAGCCTGGTCAATTATCTGGGCAACGCGGATCCGGAAATGCTGGTCTGCCTGCACGAAGAACACGCGGTCGCCATGGCGCAAGGCTATGCCATGGTCACCGACAAGCCGCTGGCGGTCATTGTCCATTCCAACGTGGGCCTGATGCACGCCACCATGGCGGTCTTCGATGCCTGGTGCAAACGGGTGCCGATTGTCATCTTCGGCGCCACCGGGCCGGTGGATGCGGTCCGCCGCCGCCCCTGGATCGATTGGATCCACACCACCGCCGATCAGGGCGCGCTGATCCGGGATTATTCCAAATGGGACGACCAGCCGGGCTCGCCGGAAGCCGCCGTCGATTCCGTCCGCCGCGCCACCGCCATCGCAACGACGCGCCCGTTCGGCCCTGTTTACGTCAATTTCGACGCCGCCATCCAGGAAATGCGCCTCGACGAATGGCCCGAGCTTTACGATATCGCCAAATTCAGCCCGCCGGCTCCGACGGCGCCGGCGGCCGCCGAGCTGGATCAGCTTGCCGACATCTTGAGCGCCGCTTCGAGCCCGCTCATATTGGCCGGCCGCTCGTCCACCGACGAAGAGGACTGGGCCAGGCGCATCGATCTTGCCGAGCGCTTGGGCGCCCGCGTCATCACCGGCCAGGGCGGCGGCGCCTTCCCGACGACCCATCCGCTGTATGCGGGCGAGACATCGTTCGTGCTGCGCCCCGATCTGAAAGAAGAGTTCGAAAAATCCGATGCCGTCCTGGCCCTGGATTGGATCGATCTCGGCGGCATGCTGCGCCAGGCCTATCCGGTCGGCACCACGATGCCCAAAATCATCAATGTGAGCGTCGATCACCAGCTGCACAAAGGCTGGTCCATGGACTACAACGCCTTGGCGCCGGTGGATTTGCACATCGCCACCACGCCCGAACCGGTGACCGAGGCGTTGCTCGAAAAACTGCCTAAAGCCAAGACCACGTACAAGCGGATCGAGCCCACGCTGCCCACCAAACCGGAAGGCGCCGGCGAGATCAGCGTCTCGGCCCTGGCCGCCATGTTCCTCAATGTCACCAAGGACCAGCCGGTATCGATCCTTTCGCGGCCCATCGGCTGGCCGCCGGAAGCCGGCGTCATCGAGCATCCGGAAGATTATATCGGCGGCAATGGCGGCGGCGGCGTTGGCGCCGGGCCGGGCATCGCCGTCGGCGCCGCCCTGGCGCTGCGCGATAGGGCATCGGAGCGCATCCCGGTGGCGGTGATCGGCGACGGCGATTACACCATGGCGTCGAACGCCCTTTGGACGGCGGCGGCCAACGACATTCCGCTGCTTGTCATCGTCGCCAACAACCGTGCCTACTTTAACGACGAGCTGCACCAGCAGCGCGTCGCCAAGACCCGCGATAGGGAACCGGCCAACGCCTGGGTCGGCCAGCGCATCGACGATCCGCCGCCGGACCTGGCGATGATCGCCCGCGGCCACGGCCTCGGCGGCGAGGGCCCGGTGGAGGATTTGGCCGCACTCGAAGGCGCCCTCAATCGCGCCCTGGACGCGGTGCGTGACGGCCAGCCCTATGTGCTTGATGTGATCGTTGTGCGCGAATATGTGAGCCAGCGCCTGGACGGCCAACGCAAGAACTGACGGGAGGCAGAGATGCCCGATACAGCCACTGTGGTTTTGAACACGCCGTCCCTCGAAGGACAGCTCAGCGAAGCGGAATGGGACACAAGGGTCAATCTGGCCGCGGCTTTTCGCATCGCCTATCATTTCGGCTGGAACCACACCATCCACAACCACTTTGCCGCCCGCGTGCCCGATGCGCCCGATCATTTCGTCATGAACCCGCAAGGCCTCGGCTGGCACGAGATCACCGCCTCTTCCCTGATCACGTCGGACTTCAACGGCAACGATCTGACGCCAAGCGATTACCGCTTGGCCCCGGCGGGCCGCAATTTCCACGGCGCCATCTTGGATGCGCGCCGCGACCTGGCCTGTGTCCTGCACGTCCATCCCAAGGCCGCCGTCGTCATCTCGGCGACCAAGGAGGGCCTGCTGCCCATCGATCAAAGCTCGTCCATGCTCTATGGCCGGGTTTCCTACCATGAATTCGAAGGCCTCGCCCAGGAAGCCGACGAGGGCCCGCGCATCGTCGCCGATCTGGGCGACAATCTCATGTTGATCATGCAAAACCACGGCGTCCTGACGGTCGGGCGCACCATCGCCGAGGGCTTTGCCGTGCTGCACACGCTGGTGTCCTGCTGCGAGACCCAGGCGCAACTGATGGCGACCGGGCGGGATTACACATTGGTTCCCGAAGACGTCTGCAAGCATACCCAGGCGCAGATCGA